>JBKQVT010000149.1:0-14821 GCA_052139835.1 Thermoguttaceae bacterium | reverse complement strand
CTTTCGGGCTCCTCAAGCTCGACCATGCCGTCGAACGGAAAGTTGACCTCGGCCTCATCTAGCACGTGGAACAGGATCACGTCGTGCCCGCCGTGCCGCAAGCGATACAAGGCCTCGAGGATCGGCGTCGGCTCGCCCAAAAGGTCGGAGAAAATCATCACCAGGCTGGCGTGGCGGAGCATGGCCGCCACTTGCACGATGCTCTGGGCGATGTCGGTCTCGCCGTCGGGCTTCAGGTTGGCCAGCAGCGAGAGCATGTCTCCCAGGTGGCCGCGGCGGGCCTGGGGCCGCAGGCAACTGCGGATCTTCGTGTCGAAGGTGATCAAGCCCACCGGGTCCTGCTGATGGATCATCAGGTAGCAGAGTGCGGCCGCCAGGCAGATCGAGTAATCGAACTTGGTCAACTCTTGCTGATAGGTGTAGCCCATCGAGCGGCTGAGATCCATCATCATATAGCCGGTGATGTTGGTCTCGGCCTCGAATTTCTTGATGTAATACTTGTCGGTCTTGGCGTAGATCAGCCAGTCGATGTCCTTGGGATCGTCGCCCGGGGTGTACTTGCGGTGCTCGCTGAACTCGACGGAGAAGCCGTGGAAGGGGCTGGCGTGCAGGCCGTGGAGGAATCCCCGCACGATGAACTGCGCGCGGAGGTCCAGCCGCTTGATCTGGCGGATCACTTCGGGCTTCAGGTAGCGTTCGGCAGTAGGCACGGAAGGGATTTGGGGATTTAGGGATTTAGGGATTTAGGGGAGTGGAGTTTCTTCGCTAAAGTGCGCCGCAATGCGCCGAGCATCCGGCCGGTGGCATCACAGAGGTCTGCGAGTTGGTTGAAATCATCGGCACCGATGTATTGGAGATCCTGGGCCGCTAGAAACATGGTTTCCAGTTCTGCGAGCGAGCCGTGCGCTATCGTGACGTAGCGAAGGAACTCTTTGGTTGTTCCACGCGTGTGACCTTCCGCAATGTTGGCGGGGACGGAAACTGCGGCGCGTTGTACTTGGGACGACAGGCCGAATACCTCGTGTTTGGGAAAGCTGCGAGTCAGACGATAGACCCGGCTCACCAGTTCCATCCCGTTCTGCCACACGCGAAGTTGCTTGTAGCTGCTCGTTGCCATGGGCTAGGCCTCAGAGGCGAGGGATTTGGGGATTTGGGGATTTAGGGGGAAGGGGCTAACAATCGGCGTCACTTATCCTTCCCAGCGTCAGCGACAACCTTGGCGAAATCAGTTGCCTGGTGAGGGTTTACGAGTCGAGGACTCGGAATGTGGACCACTCGCTCGCCGCCACCCTCAAGGACTCGTGCAACGCCGACAGCGTCTTTGGCCTCTTGCGGCGACCCGGCCCCGGCCACCTCCTCTTGCCGCCAGTACCATAGGTCCAGATGGACGCGAGCACATCGCTTCTCTCGTGCGACGCTACGGGCGAAAGTCTGATACGCGGCGGATTCTTGCGGCTGAAGCCTCTTAATCGCGTCCCACTGCGGTAAGGTTTCCCCGTTTCGCTCGCGCCTAAGTCCCTCGGCGACGGATCGGTCCAACGGAACTTCAAAGAACTTTTCGATGAGACACAGGCGATAGTGCTCACACAGAAAGCGATTGTAAAGGGCTCCGCGAAGGAAGATGTTTAGGAACTTCCTCGCGGCGCCCCAACTTCGGCACGTAAGCAACTCTTTGAGTTTATCGGTCGCCTCGTCGAGACGTTCGCGAAAGACGTGTTCGGAGTCGGTAGCAAAGGATGAAAGATCGAGCTTTCCTAGGAAGTCCCGGGCCTGTTTGACGGTTCCCTCTGGCATCCCGCGCGCGGTGGATGGGCCAACGGCTAAGCTAGCCTCGCGCTTCCGAACTAGGCGGATAAACTCTTCCTCATCGGGCATGATTTTTTTCGTGGGGCACATGTGTCTCCCCCAAATCCCCAAATCCCTAAATCCCCAAATCCCTACTTCTCATACTTCGGTATCACCGGCGGGGGCGTCTCGCGGATCAGCCGTTGGATGATGTCTTCGTTGCTCATGCCCTCGGCCTGGGCCTGGAAATTGGTGCTGATGCGGTGCCGCAGCACGGGGATGGAGATCTTCTGCACGTCTTCGATGGCCACGGAGAAGCGCCCGTCCATGGCCGCCAAGGCCTTCCCTCCCTGGATGAGAAACTGGCCGGCGCGGGGGCCGGCGCCCCAATCGACCAGGTCCTGCACGAACTGGGGGGCCGAGACGTCCTTGGGCCGCGTGGCGCGGACCAGCCGGGCCACGTAGTGGATGATGTACTCGCTGACCGCCACCTTCGAGACCAGGTTCTGCAAATTGAGGATCGCCTTGCCGGAGAGGACCTTGCGCACCTCGACCTTCTCGCCCCGCGTGGTCGAAGCCAGGATCTGCTGCTCCTCGTCGGCCGAAGGGTAATCCACCTTGATGTTGAACATGAAGCGGTCCAACTGCGCTTCCGGCAGCGGATAGGTCCCCTCCTGCTCGATGGGGTTCTGCGTGGCAATGGTGAAGAAGGGCTCCGGCAGCGGATAGGTGGTCTGTCCCACGGTCACTTCCCGCTCTTGCATGGCCTGCAACAAGGCGGCCTGGGTCTTGGGTGGGGTGCGGTTGATCTCGTCGGCCAGGAGGATGCTGGTGAAAATCGGCCCCTCGACGAAGCGGAAATTCCGCCGCCCCTGCGCGTCCTCTTCCAGGACGTTGGTGCCGGTGATGTCCGAAGGCATCAGGTCGGGGGTAAACTGGATGCGCTTGAACTGAATGTCCAGAATCTTCGCCAAGGTGCTGACCATCAGGGTCTTGGCCAGCCCCGGCACGCCCACCAGCAGGCAGTGCCCGCGGGTGAAAATGGCGGCGAAGATCTGTTCGATCACGTCGTTCTGTCCGACGATGATCTTCTGGAGTTCCTCTTGCATCAGCCGGCGATGTTGGCTGAATTCCTGGAGAACGTCGCCCAGACTGCGAGGCTTAGTGGTCGTCAACGCGAGATCCCTCAAAAGATAAGGCCGTCACTGTTCACGGGTAGCTGGTCCCTAACGTCTCTATTGTAACCGATTGTCTGGGGAATACCCAGTACGGCCGCGGCGGGCTTGCTTCCTTAACTTCTGAAATCTATTATACTTATGGTAGCCTTGCCGATGGCAAGGCCCAGGAGGCCGCCGATGAAATCCCTCTGGACCGCGCTCGTCACCGCTGCCGTGCTGGTTGGACCGTTGGTAACGGTGGTGCGGGCGGATATCTCCGCCGACGAGGTCCGCAAGGCCATCGCGGAAGGCGTCAAGTACCTGGAACGACACCAGCATCCCGAGGGCGGTTGGGACGAGTTTCAGGGCTACACGGGGGGCACCAACGCCCTGTGCACGCTGGCCTTGCTCAACGCCGGCGTCAAGGCCGACGACCCGGCCGACGACCACGTGGCTCGCGCGCTGGACAAGCTGGCCAAGACGCAGACGACGACAACCTACGCGCGGTCGCTGCAAACGATGGTCTTCTGCCGTGCCAACTCGGACAACCCGGCGGAGTATCTGCCGCTGATCGAGCGGAACGCGGAGTGGCTGCAAAAGGCGCAGCTCACCACGGGGCCGCGCCGCGGGGCCTGGTCCTATGCCGACCCCGAAAGCAGCCTCGAAGGCAACGGCGACAATTCCAACAGCCAGTTCGCCCTGCTGGCGCTCTACGAGGCGCAGCGGGCGTTCGACGCCGCCCATGCCCCCATCCACGTCAGCGACCGCACCTGGCGCTTGGCCAAGGCCTACTGGGAAGGTTGCCAGAATCTCGACGGCTCCTGGGGCTACTACCAGGGCCAGGGCGGCTGCGGCAGCATGAGCTGCGCGGGGATCAGCTCGCTGATCATCGTCGGCGACATGGTCCACCAGGCCGACGCCAAGGCCGACGGCGACCACATCCAGTGCTGTGGACAAGGCGACCTGGAAAACGACCGCATCGAGCAGGGGATCACCTGGCTGGGGAAGCACTTCAAGGTGACCGGCAACCCTGGCGAAGAGCGGCTGTGGTGGCTCTACTATCTTTACGGCGTGGAACGCACCGGGCGGCTTACCGCCCGGCGGTTCATCGGCGGCCACGATTGGTACCGCGAGGGCGCCGACTGCCTGCTCCGCGAGCAGGGTAACGTGAGCGACGGAAGCTGGCGGGGGATCGGCCATGCCGAGGAACAGCCCTTGATCGGCACCAGCCTGGCCCTGTTGTTTCTTTCCAAGGGGCGCCGCCCGATACTGCTGGCCAAGCTCCGCCACGGTCCGGGACAGGACTGGAACCAGCATCGCAGCGACGTGGCGAACCTGACCGCCTACGTGGAGATGAAATGGCGGCGCGACTTGAACTGGCAGGTGATCGACCTGGCCGGGGCGTCGGTCGACGACCTGCTGCAGGTGCCGGTGCTGTATCTTTGCGGCAACCAGAGCCCGCTGCCCGAGGACCCGCGGCAGCAGCGGGAACTTGCCCAGAAACTCCGCGATTACCTGGACCGCGGTGGATTCCTCTTCGCCGAGGGCTACTGCGGCGGCGACGGTTTCAACCGCGGCTTCCGCGAGCTGATGGCGCGGGTCTTCGCCAATGAGCCGGAATACCGGCTGAAGCTGCTGGACGCGTCGCACCCCATCTGGCACGCCGAAGAGAAGGTGCCGCCGGAGCAGCAGCGGCCGCTGCTGGGGATCGAGTTCGGCTGCCGCACGAGCGTGGTGTATGTGCCGCCCGATCCGCCGGGAGACCCGCGGCCGTCGCTGTCGTGCCTGTGGGAGCTGTCACGGAGCGGCCGGCAACAGCAGTTCACCCCCGCGGTGCAGGCGCAGATTGACGCCGCCCGCGCCATCGGCATCAACATCCTGGCCTACGCCACGAACCGGGAAGTAAAATGGAACCTTGAGCAGCCGGCCAGCACGGCCGCCACGGAACCGCACGACCCCATCGAGCGGGGAAAGATCGCGGTGGCCAACCTTCGCCATCCCGGCGGCTGCGACGCGGCGCCGCGGGCACTGGCCAACCTGATGGAGGCCGCCGCCCGCGAGTTGAAAATCCGCGTCGATGTCCATCCCTCCCTGCTGAGCATCACCGACCCCGCGCTGTTCGACTATCACCTGGTCTTCATGCACGGCCGCAACAACTTCCACCTCACCGACCGGGAGCGTGCGCAATTGAAGACCTATGTCGAGCGGGGCGGCATGATCCTGGCCGACTCGATCTGCGCCAACAAGGCCTTCACCGAGTCGTTCTGCCGGGAGATGGCCGCGATCTTTCCCGATCATCCCCTGGATCGCATTCCGGCCGACGACCCCCTCTTGACCACCGCCTACGGCTTCGACCTCTCGAAAGTCGCGCGTCGCGACCCGCAGCCGGGCGGCGCCAATGCCCCCTTGAACGTCGTCGTCCGCCATCTCCCCCCGGATCTCAGGGGGATCAAGTTCGGCGAGCATTACGCGGTGATCTTCTCGCCCTTCGATTTGAGCTGCGCGCTGGAGAAGCGCGACTCGCTGGAGTGTCAGGGCTACAAGCGCGAGGACGCCGCGCGGATCGGACTGAACGTGCTCCTCTACTCCCTGCGGCCATGACGCCGCCGCATCAATCGCGCGCGAGCATGTCCTTGCTCTGATACTCTGCGGGCCTTTCGCGCTCGCGGCGCATGCTGCCCCGCAAGACGACCAACATGCCCAGGGCGACGACCATGATGACCAGGGCGTAGGGCAGGGCGTAGTTGTTGCTGGAGTCGGCGGCGGCCGGCGTGCCGGGGGCGGGGGCCTGCGCCAGGACAGGGTTGCACGCGACCGTCCAAACCCAGGCCGCCAGGGCCGTCCACTTCATTGCGCCGCCGATGATCCGCAGGTACTTCATGTGCCGACTCCTTATTGCGCTAATCGCCATTATACCCGCCCGCGGGCAAGCGGGGAATGCGGGGAGGAGTGCCGTACAAGCCGAGGGTGGCCTGGAATTTGGGACAAGAAAACCGGGCGTATTGGCAACGTCACGGCGAGGAATGTCTCACGCAAAGGCGCCAGGGCGCAAAGCCGCAAAGGAGGAGGGGGCCGCAGGCGGGGGATTGCCGTGCCAACACGCCCAGGATATGCTCAAAATGGTGGGGGGCCTCGCCGTGTTCATTATCCGATACGCCGAGAGTGTTGCAGACGACTTGGCCGATGTCCGGGCCTTTGAGCGCCGGCAGTTACTGGACCAGATCGACCGGCAAGTCTCCCACGAGCCGACCCGTAAGACGCGGAACAAGAAGATCCTGCGCGGCCTGACACCACCCTGGGAACATCTGGAACCCATTTGGGAACTGCGGGTTAACCAATACCGCGTGTTCTACGACGTGGACGTGGCGGCGGGGCAAGTAGTTGTTCGGGCCGTGCGACGCAAGCCGCCCGAGAAGACAACGGAGGAAATCTTATGAAAACGGTTGACATTCAAGAAACCAACTTGGACGCCTGCGTGCTTGAGGCCCAATCGGATCGTGTCGTTGTCACCCGCGGCGGCAACCCCGTGGCGATTGTGGTGGGCGTCGAGGGCCTCGACGCCGAACAAACCCAACTCGGCGCCAGCGACGAGTTTTGGAAGCTGATTTCCGCTCGTCGCAAGGAGCCGACTCTCGACCGGCCGGCTTTGGAGAAGAAGCGAAACGGCTAGACAATTGTGTTGGCCGTGAGGATTACGGATGAACGCCGTTGAAATCTGCTTGGCCGCGATGCGTGAGACCGTCGCCCGGCTCGACGAACTCCTGGTTCCTTGGGGATTCGCCTTCGATTTAGCCGAGAACGGGGACGCATCTCCCGGGGCTTTTGCGAGCGGCTTCTACAGGCGTGGCCCCACTCGCTTAGGTTTGGTCTATCGACGGACCCTGGGGCTCGGTGTTGTGTTGTACGAGCGCGAGACGGTCACTCAGAACGGCTGCCTGCGCGAGCATGAAGTGTTCGGCATGGACCATTTGGCCTACATGCGAGAGCTCGGCCACGGCGACGACTGCAAACTTGTTGTGGACGGAATCTGTTCCCTTGCCCGGAACGGCGGAGATCCTGTAGCCGCTTTGCTTGACGACTTGCGAGAGTATGCTGCGTCAACGCTTCAGAAGGACTGCCCCGAATTCGCTGAGATAATGCGCACCGGTTACAGGCGATATTCGGTAGAATAACCAACACGCGCGATCCGCGGGCGCCGGCTTACCTGGCCGCGGCGGCCACGGCCTCTTCGGCGCGACGCTCCGCTCGGCTGGTGTCCAAGGCCAACTGCATCGTCATCACCCAGCGGCCCTCGCGGTCGGGAAGGACGAGCCAGTGCGGCTGCACCACCGTGGATTGATGCACCAGCTCGAAGCCCCCTTCCGACTGGCTGACCGTCTCGATGGGGAAGGTCCAGAAGCCGCTGGGCCGCGAGGTCTTCAAGATCACGTCGATCCCCAGCCACTCGTCGCAGAGCCCCAGCCCCAGGGCGTCGCAGAGGTCCAGCCGCGTGCCGAGCTGGCCGAGGCGGTTGCCCTCCAGGTCGTGGAAGTAGCGGTCCTCGGCGGCGGCGGGCAGTCCGGCGAAGTTCATTTCCACGGCGAAGTGCAGGGGCCGGTCCGCGGGCAGATTCTCCAACAAGTAGGCGATCTCCAGCGACGAGTTGCCGGCGTCCAGCGTCAGGCCCTTGGTGATGCGGACCGGCACGCCGCCGGCGTCGCCCTCGCGGATGAGCTGCACCTGGATGCGGTCGGGGTTGCGGCGGATGCGGGCTTCGTAGGGGGCGTCGATGAAGTCGCTGCGCACGGCGGCCGTGCCCGCCGCCACCGCCGCGAGCGTGGCATCGACGTCGTAGAAGATGTCCAGCAGGCTCTTCCGCGGATGGCTGTCGTACTGGATCCGCTGGTCGAGGTCGGCCTGCTTGAAGATCACGCGGTCGTGGATGCTGGCCACTTGCCCGCCCTCGGGGTGGACGCCGGCCAGGACCTTGCGATGATAGGCCTCGGGCTGGCGGGTGAGGGTGGCCAGCAGGTTGAGTTGGATCTTGCGGACGTCCAGTTCGGTCAAGCGGCCGCCGCGGCTGGGAGCGACCATGGCGATGAGCTTGTCGTTGGCGAGGCGGACTTCCTGGCGGGCGTCGAAGTTGAAGTCGTCCGCGGTGGCGTCGACCCAGGTTTCCGGCCGGCCGGCGGCCCGATCCAGCAAGTTGTCGGCGGCGATCAGCGATTGGTAGACGGCGTTGCGGAGGTGCGGCAGGTAGATGCCGCCGAAGGCCCCGTGCCAATAGCCGCAGTTGCACTGCCCGCGATAGAGTTGGGTGCGGGCTTCCTCGACGAGCGTCCCGGCCGCCCCCTCGTCGACGGCCTCTTGCAGGCGGCGGCTGACCATCATCATGCGGGAGTACATCTCGTCGGCTTCCGGATACTTGGTCTTGAAGTTCCGCCAGAAGCCGCCGCGGAGGAAGCGCCGCAACAGCGCCCAGCGGGGCTCGTCCTTCAACTCGTGCGCAACCCGCTCATACTCGACCAACTGCGAGGTGGGCAGGGCCCATTCGGTCATTTCGCGATAGCTGCAATCGGGCAAGTAGACCTTGCCCAGCGGCGGCACGTTGTCGATGGCCTCGGCCGGCGTGGTCACCTGGATCCAATCCTGGTTGGCGGCCAGGGCATCGAAGAACCGCACCAGCCAGCCGTCGTCGTAGACGTGTTTCTTCGTCTCCGGCCAGGCGCCGAACTTCTCGCCGTCGTCGCCCAGGACCATGACCGCGTTGGGGTGCCCCTCGGAGACCTTCGCCAGGTACTCGATCGTCTGCTCCGGCGCGCCGAAGGGAATCAAGTAGCGCAGCCGCTCGCTGCCGGGAAAGACCGACATCAGCCGGCCCTCGTCCTCGGTCAACAAGTGGCCGGTCAACTCGCCCTCGGTCAGGCCGGCCATCTTGAAGTGAAAATCGTCCAGGATCGTATATTCGATGCCGGCGTCGGCCAGGTCGCGGGCGAGGGCCTGTTCCCAGACCCGCTCGGGAATCCACATGCCGCGGACGGCCGTCCCCAGGCGGTTTTGCAGCCAGCGGCTATAGGCGCGGATCTGGCCGATGCGGTCGCGGGCCGGGATCATCGCCAGGATGGGCTCGTAGAACGGCCCCCCCAGGACCTCGATCCGCCCCTCGCCGGCCAACTGGGCCAGCCGGTCTACGTACTCGCCATGCCGGGCCACCAGCCATTCCATCAGCGATCCGCTGGTGTGCAGTGCGATCCGCAACGACGGATAGCGGCTGAAGACCTCCAGAAACGGCAGGTAACTGTCCTCGTAGGCCCGCTGGAAGACGTGCTCGAAATTGCCGATCGGTTGGTGGTTATGGAGGGCCAGAATCAGTCGGATTTGGTTAGGCATGATCCGCCATGGTGCGATGTGGAAAGGACCCGAGGTTCTCCGCTCCCGAACAGAGCCGGGAGGCGCTGCACACAGATTACTTCATCGGCAACCACACCCCAACCTATCCAGTTTACCTGGATGAAAAAGTCAGTGGAAACAAGGCGGAGGGCGGAGGGCGGAAGGGAGAAGGAAGACACGGTGCAAATAGGTGGATTTCAATTTCTTCCTTCCGCCTTCCGCCTTCCGCCCTCCGCCTTGCCCCCCTTCCTCCGTCACAACCGGAACCAGCGATTCCCTATTGCAGTGATAATGCCCCCGCTCTGGCGTGTCAAAGGGAAAAAACTGCGAAACCACCGGCGTTCTCCCCGCCTTCATCCTTTATCCTTCATCCTTTATCCTTACCTACCACCCGCCGCCGGTAAACTCGTTCTGGAGAAACTCAGCCACCTCGTCCCACTGGTCGGCCGCCCGCTGGAAGTCCACTTCCATGGCGTGGACGGTCCGCGGGGTCTGGACGCGGAGCTTCACGGTCACCGCGGAGTTCAGCGGGATCTGCGCGCTTTCCCCCTCGGCCAGGCCGATTTCCACCGGTGGCGAGAGCAGGTAGTCGACCAACCGCCGGGCGGCCTCGGGGTGCGGTCCACCCTTGATGATCGCCACCGTGTTGGGAATGAACAGCGTCCCCAGTCCGCCGGGGCCCTGGTCGGGGTAAACGATCTCGACCGGTTCGGCGTGTTTTATTTCGATCAACGCGTCGTCGGTATCGGTCAGGCCGAAGTCCAGCCCGCCGTCGGAGACCGCCCGCGCCACGTCCTTATTGCCGGAAAGGATCTGCACCTCGTTGCGTTTCAGGTCGTGGAAGAACTTTTTGGCCCGCGCTGGGCCCCAGGCGGCGAACAGACAGGCGGCCTGGGTGGCGGTGGTGCCGAACAGCGGCTTGGCCATGCCCGAGCGGCCGCGCCACTTCGGGTCGGCCAGGTCCAGGATCGAGCGCGGCCGCTGCCCGGCCGGGATCCGCTTGGTGTTGACGATCAGGACCCGCGCCCGCGCCGCAAACCCATGCCAAAGGCCCTGCGGCGAGCGGTCCATGGGCGGGTAATTGGCGGCCACCGCCGGCTCGTAGGCCGCCAGCAGCCCCTTCTTTTCCAGCCGCAGGGTATTGAGGATTTCGCTGTTCCAGAAGACGTCGCAGCGGGGCCGTTGGCCCTCGGCGAGAATGGCCTGGGCCAGGCCGGTCGTCTTGGTGGATTCGGTATCGTACTTCGACTGCACCGCGATCCCGGTCTCTTTCTTGAACTGATCGAAAATCGGCCGCGAGAATTCGTCGTCCTGGCTGCAATAGACGATCACCTCGGGCCCGGACGAGGACCAGCACCCGCCCAGCAGGCAGCATCCCAGCAGGAAAATGGCGTGGCGCACGCAGCGGTTCACGATGCCTCCTCCGCTCGGGAATCAGGTACAATAAAGCAGGGCCCTTGGGCGGTGCCCTTCCCGGCTGTCCTTATTCATTCTATGAATCTATAGACCGTGAGGGAAATGTGCAATGCTTCGGTCTTTCGTCGGCCGCTGGGCGTCGCGGGGCATGATCGGGCTGCTGGCGCTCGGGGCGGTGTTTTGCCTGGCTTTGCGGCCGCCCATGGCGGCCGACGGCGCCCCGCCATCGCGGGCGGCCGAGGACAACGGCCAGCCGGCCGATGCCGCGGCGGAGATGATGCCGAACCTGCCGCTGGTGCGTATCGACGACGCCAAGATCGCGGCCGCCGGCATCCGCAAATTGTCGTCGCGGCGCTTGGTGCTCTATACCGATCTGCCGCTTAGCGAGGAAGTCCGCCGCCTGCCGGAGGTCTTCGACCAGGCCTTTCCCCAGTGGTGCGACTATTTTCACATCCGTGCCGCCGACCATGCCGATTGGCGGATGACGGGTTGCATCATCAAGGACAAGGCGCGCTTCGAGTCCACCGGCCTGCTGCCGGCCGACCTGCCCCATTTTGTCCACGGATATTCCCGCAACGACTGGCTCTGGCTCTACGAGCAGCCGAGCGACTATTATCGCCGCCACCTCCTGCTGCACGAAGGGACCCACGGGTTCATGAACACGCTGCTGGGCGGTTGCGGCCCGCCCTGGTACATGGAGGGGATGGCCGAGCTGCTGGCCACCCATCGCCTCAAGGATGGCCGGCTGACGCTCAACTGGATACCGGAGGGCCGCGACGAGGTGCCCGAGTGGGGCCGCATCCGCATCGTCAAGGACGAGATGGCCGCGGGGCGGATGATGTGGCCGGCCGACATCGTCGGCTATGTTCCGGTGGCCTACTTGAAGAATGAGCCCTATGCCTGGTGCTGGGCGCTGACGGCCTTGTTGGACCACGACCCCCGCTACCGCGACCGCTTCCGCCAGCTTTACCAGGCCATTCCCCAGGGGGCGGTCACGCCGCGGTTCTACCGGCTCTTCCAGCCCGACTGGCGGGAATTGAACGAACAATGGCAGGTCTACCTTGCGGGCCTGGAGTACAACGACGACATTCCGCGGACCGCGATCGACTTCACCCCCGGCCGCCCGTTGGGCCCCGCCGGCGCCGTGGTGAAGGTGGCCGCCGACCGCGGCTGGCAGAACAGCGGCCTGCAATTGCAGGCGGCCACGCGCTACCGGCTGACCGCGTCGGGCCGCTACCAGGTCGGCAGGACGACGCAGAGCTGGTTGAGCGAGGCGGGCGGGGTCTCGATCCATTACTATCAAGGCCGCCCGCTGGGCATCCTCTTGGCCGCCGTCCGGCCGGAAGACCCCGGCGACAAAGAACCCTGCTGTTTCTTGCAGCCGACCTTGGTCGGCCTCGGCGCCGTGCTCAAGCCCGCGCGGACCGGGACGCTGTACTTGAAGGTCAACCTCTCGGCCGGCGAGTTGGGCGCCGCCGCCGGCGGCTTGAAGGTTGCGGTGAAGGAAAGGGATTAGGGATTTGGGGATTTAGGGATTTAGAGAGAGGAGGCGACCCCCTTCCCTAATTCCCTAAATCCCCAAATCCCTAAATCTCTAACTCCCTAAATCCCCGCTCCCTCCGCCGCGTAGAGCCGGGCGCGGGTGCGGGGGATGTCGCTGGCGCCCGACCGCGCCAAGACAAGCTGGAACAGTTGCAGCGCCCCGGCGTTGAAGGCGGCCATCGAGCCGGTCAAGTAGAGTCGCCACGCCCGCACAAACGCTTCGTCGAACATCCGCGCCACGCCCGCGGCGGCGGCGTCGAAGCGGAGCAACCAATGCCGCAGGGTCTCGGCGTAGTGCAGGCCGAGGTTCTCCACGTCCAAGACCGAGAAGGCGCGGGGCTCCAGGAAGGCGGTCACCTCGCGGAGGGTGGGGGCGTGGGCGCCGGGAAAAATCCGCCGCTCGATCCAGGAATTCACCCAACCGGGCTGGTCGCGGCCGATGAAGTGGATCAGTCCGCGGCCTGCCGGGCCCAACGAGCGGTCCAGGGTGGCGGCGAACTCGCCGTAGTGCTCCGGCCCGACGTGCTCCAACATGCCCACCGAGACAAACACGTCGAACTGCCCGCGGATGTTGCGGTAGTCGTCGTCGACGAACTCGACGCGGTCGTCGAGGCCCTCGGTGCGGGCCCGCTGCCGGGCATATTGAATCTGCTCGCGGGAGACGTTGTAGGCCCGCACGCGGACGCCGTAGTGGCGGGCCATGTGCAGGGCCAGCGCGCCCCAGCCGCAGCCCGCCTCGACCACCGACTCGCCCGGCCGCAGCCACACCTTGCGGCAGACGTAATCCATTTTGGCCCGCTGCGCCGCTTCCAGCGTGGCCGCGGGGGTGGCAAAATAGGCGCACGTGTAGAGCATCTGCTCGTCGAGCCAAAGCCGGTAGAAGTCGTCGCCGATGTCGTAGTGGTGGTGGATATTCGCCCGCGAGCCGGCCACGGTGTTGGAGCGGGCGCGGCGGAGCCAGCGGCCCAGCGCGGTGCGCAGCGGCCCCTGAGGTCGATACGGTTCCGCCCGAAACGCGGCCTCGAGCATCCTGGCCAGGTCGCCTTCCACTTCGAGCCGGCCGGCCGCGTAGGCGTCGCCGAAGTGCAGCGCGGGACGCAGGGCCAGCTTCCAGAGCGTGGGCCGGTCGTGGAGCACCACGCGGGCCAGCACCGGGCCGCCGCCGCCAATCGCCTCCCCATTCCACAAGACAAAATCCAGCGGCGGGTTGCCGATCGCCCGGAGCAAGCGGCGGGCCAGCCAACGATCCAGTCCGCCGACTCCCGTGCCGCCGCGGGGCGGACCCGCCGGCGGGCCATCCAGGCGCCGCATCGCCGCCCCAACGCCAAACCCCAAGCGATCCGCACGAGCCCCGCCCCTGGGCCGCGGGCGGTCCGAGGAAACGGGCGAATCGGTAGTAGCAGGCGAAGACATAAGTATCACCTCCGAAGATGGTGTCCGGAAGCAACTGGCCCCGGCTGTTTGTGAGCCGGCGCCGTCGACGCACTGAGGAGTACGCATCACATTTTAGCCCGCTGCCGCACGGATGCAATACCCCGATTTGCGGGTTTTGAAGCACCGGCCCCACAATCTTCTCACCGGACCGGATAGGGGTTAAGATAAAGGCATCTCCTTTACCATCAAGTCGCTGTCGCAATGGGAATGCCAAGATGATCCGCCGATTTCACTGGGGGTGGCGATTTCGCTGCTGGGCGAGCTGGCCGGCCGCCTGGGTCGTGGTGCTGGCGTGCGTGTGTTTGGCTGCCGGGCAGGGGCCGGCGTCCAACAGCGCCAAAGGCCCCTCCGAGCCCGCGGCGGGGGCGGAGGAGAGGCCGCCGCTTTCCGTGCCCGGCTTCTGGGCCCTGTCCATGCCGCCGGTGCAGAAGGAACTGTGGTTGACCGACGAGCAGCGGCAGCAGTTGCAGGCGATCGCGGCCCGCTGCCAGGCCAAGGCGCAGGCGACCTTGGCGGGGCTGCAAAGGCTGTCGCCGGAGGAACAGCAAAGGCGGCTCCCTGCCCTCCGCCAGCAGGCCCGCAAGGACCTGGAGGCCGTCCGCACGGACGTGGCCAACGTGCTCACAGCCCAGCAGTTGCAGTCGTACGAGACGATTGCCTTCCGTTTGCGCGTGCCGGCGGCGCTGGAAGATGCCCACTTGCTGGCGACGCTGAACTTGACCGACGCCCAGCGGGCCAAGCTCGGCCAGATCCGCGACAACCTGGAGGAACGCTTGCACCACGTGCAAAACGAGGCCGCCGATAAGACGCTGAACATCCTCACGGCGGACCAGCAGCAAAAACTCAAGGAACAGTTCACCGCGCAAGGATGGTAGCGGGCGGCTGGGCAATGTTCGTCGATGAAGTGGAAGTCCGTTTCGAGGCTGGCCGAGGGGGCGACGGTTGCGTCGCCTTCCACCGGGAGAAATTTGTCCCCTTCGGCGGGCCCGACGGCGGCGACGGCGGCGACGGCGGCAGCGTCATCCTCGTCGCCCGCGAAGGCGTCGACAGCCTCGCCGCCCTGGCCCATCGCAAACAATGGAAGGCCGGCAGCGGACAGCCGGGCAGCGGCGACAATT
>JBKQVT010000148.1:0-6469 GCA_052139835.1 Thermoguttaceae bacterium | reverse complement strand
ACACGCGGAGGATCGTCTTTTTTTGCCCCCATGGGAACCGCAATTCCGCGGCCCGCTCCTAAAGCCAGTACACAACAGCACTTGTCCATGCTATCATCACGCTAAGTGGCGCTGCCCAACTAAGCACTGGGTCTATTGCGGCTTCACCCACTGGTGGGTCTTCGCGCCGCTGTAGATGGCCTCCATCACGCTCACCCGCGCGGCGGCCTCCTGGGCCGTGGTCGCCTTGAGGTTCTTCTCGCCCCCGGCCGCCCGCAGCAGCAGCCCCACCGGGCCCGGCATTCCCGGCGGCAACTTGTTCTCCGGCACCGGCTTGCTGATGTCGGAGCCGGGCACGTTCTGGCTCTGGAAGTACAACTGGCCGTTGAAGATCACCGCGTGCCCCTTGGTGCCGACGACTTCCAACTCGATCGGATTGAACGGGGCGACCCAGGCGGCGGCAATCACGCCGGTGGCGCCGTTCTTGAATTTCAAAAAAGCCTCGCCGCAATCGTCGGTCTCGCCATACTTCTTGGCCACGACGGACATCACGCCCGTGGCCGACTCCACGTCGCCGGCCAGGTCCAACATGCGGTCCAAGGAGTGGGTGCCCAGGTCGAGGAAGCCGCCGCCGCCGGACTGCTTCACGTCGGTGAACCAGAGGTGGTTGGGATTGTCGAAGGTGCCGTTGAAGGCCGCCGAGTGGCAGGTCTGCGAGAGCACGCGGGTGATCTGGCCGAAGTTGCCCTTGGCGATTTGTTCCTTGATGAAGACGTACCTGGGGTAGCAGCGCATGAAATAGCCGGGGGTGAAGAAGACGCCCGACTTGTCGATGGCGGCGGCCATTTCGTGGGCGTCCTTGGCGGTGATGGCCATCGGCTTCTCGACGAACATGGCCTTGCCCGCCTTGGCCGCCGCCAGCGCCAGGTCGTGGTGGCGGTCCGTCTCGGCGCAGATCATCACCCCGGTCACTTCCGGGTCGGCCAGCACTTCCTCGGCGGTGGCGGCGATCTTGGGCTTATCGCTGAGCCAATGCCGGCACTCTTCCGCGCGGTGGGCGTCGTGGTCCCAGACGTATTTCACCCGGGTGTTCTTGTTGCCGTTGATGGCCACGCAATATCCCCACACGTGGGTATGCGCGGCGCCCAGGAAGGCGATGACCGCCTTGTTGGGCGGGTCCGCGGCCGTCGCCAGGGGCGACCAGGCCAGTGCCAAGGCGGCCACCGCGGCCAGAAATCTCAGACTCGCTTTCATCGCTGTGTTCCCTCTAAGTTCTAAGCTCTAAGTTCTAAGCTCTCTTACTGCGGCTTCACCCACTCGTGCTTCTTGGCGCCGCTGTAGATGGCCTCCATCACGCTTGCCCGCGCGGCGGCCTCTTGCGCCGTGACCGCGCCGGGACCTTTCTGGCCGGTCACGGCGTTGAGAAACTGGTCCACCGGGCTGGGCAATCCCTTCGGCATCTTGTCGTCGGGCACCGGCTTGCTCAGGTCGGACTTCGGCACCTTCCTGCTCTGGAAGAAGAGCTGATCGCGGGAGCCGTCCTGGAGATAGACCGCGTAGCCTTCGGTGCCGACCACTTCCAGCCGCAGCGTATTGAAGGGGCAGACCCAGGCGGCGGCGGCCACCCCGGTGGCGCCATTCTTGAATTTCAGCAGCGCCTCGCCGCAATCGTCGTTCGGGCCGTACTTCGTGGCTACCGTGGAGAGGTCGCCGGTGGCCGATTCCACGTCGCCCAGCAGCCACATCAGCAGATCGACCGCGTGGGTGCCCATGTCGACATAGGCCCCGCCG
Source organism: Thermoguttaceae bacterium (assembly GCA_052139835.1). Classification (GTDB taxonomy): domain Bacteria; phylum Planctomycetota; class Planctomycetia; order Pirellulales; family Thermoguttaceae; genus JBKQVT01. Next base: position 4,699 of record JBKQVT010000148.1, on the reverse strand, counting down.
CCGGCCTGATCCGCCTCGGTGAACCAATGATGGAAGGGATTGTCGAATTCGCCCTCGCGGCCGGCGTTGTGGCAATTGGCGGCATACGCCCGCGTGATCTTGCCGAAGTTGCCCTTGGCAATCTGCTCCTTGACGAACTGGTACTTCGGCGAGGTCCGCATGAAGTAGCCGGTGGTGAAGAACACGCCGGCCTTGTCGACGGCGTCGGCCATCTCGGCGGCGTCCTTGGCGGTCAGCGCCAAGGGCTTCTCGACGAACATCGCCTTATGGGCCTTGGCGGCCGCCAGCACCAGGTCGTGGTGGCGATTGTTCTCGCTCATGATCATGACGCCGGTCACTTCCGGGTCGTTGAAGATTTCATCCACATTGGCGACGGCCTTTGCGCCGGGAAGCTGCTTGGCACACCACTGCGCCCGCTCGGCGTTGTGATCCCAGACGTACTTCACGCGGATGTTCTTGTTGCCGTTGATGTTCATGGGATACCATTTCATGTGGGTGTGGGCGGCGCCGACGATGGCGATGACGCCCTTGGCGGGCGGATCGGCAAGCGTGGGCGACGACGACCAAACCACGGCCATGGCGACGGCCACGGCAAGCAATCTCAAGTGCGTTTTCATAGCGTTCCTTTCCGGAAAACAGGTGGCAGGGAAGAAGACCTACAGGTTGGCTCGCTTCAGGCAGGAATTGTATTGTAAATCGCCGGGGGCGATCTTGCAACCAGGGGGGGCACGCAGTTGCTCCCCTCTCCCCTTGTGGGAGAGGGGTTGGGGGTGAGGGGGCGGGGCCCTCAGGCGCGGAAGCTGTCCTTGGACGGCCCGTCACTCCTTGCGGACTGATCGCAAGGCCCCAGCGACGTGCCTGTCCCCTTTTGCCCGGCACCCCGGCACCCGCGGCGATATTGTCTCCTGGAGGCGGACTCGGGTATACTTTGGCCATGAGCGATGTTCCCGAAAAAGCCCGCCGCCGCTGGTTCCGGTTCACACCGGATCGTTGCGTCGTTGCCCTCCTGGCCCTGGAGGGTTTTTTGCTCCTTTCGCAGCGGTTCCAGTGGTTCGCCTTCAACCGGCAGGCGATCTGGTCGATCCTCATCGCCGCGGCAGCCATTGCGGCGACGACGCTCTTGATGTTTTTCTGGCTCTTGCTGGCCCTGATTTTCAAGTGGCGCTTTCAGTTCAGCATCCGCGCCTTGCTCCTGCTGCCCCTGGTCGTCGCCGTTGCGTGCGGTTGGTTCGTGGCGGCAAGGGAGCAGGCGAGGAAGCAGCGGGAGATTGTCGAGGAGATCAGGAAGGCCGGTGGGGGGGTTTCTTACGATTATGAAACCCCTTCGAAGTCTGAGATGACCCCTGGCGCGAAGCCACCCGAACCACCGTGGCTGCGCAGGTTGCTGGGAGACGACCTTGTGGGAACTCCACTGCTGGTCGACCTGCACGGCCACGAGTTCAGCGACGCCGGCCTGGAACACCTCAAAGGCCTGACCCAACTCCAAGGGCTGTACCTCAGCGGCGCCAGTGTCAGCGACGCCGGCCTCGAACACCTCAAAGGCTTGACCCAACTCCAATGGCTGGACCTCGACGGCACCAAGGTCAGCGACGCCGGGCTGGAACACCTCGAAGGCCTGACCCAACTCCAATGGCTGTTCCTCAACGGCACCAAGGTCAGCGACGCCGGGCTAAAACACCTCAAGGGCTTGACCCAACTCCAAAAGCTGCTCCTCTACCACACCAAGGTCAGCGACGCCGGGTTGGAACACCTCAAAGGCTTGACCCAACTCCAACGGCTGGACCTAAGCGGCCCCAAGGTCAGCGACGCCGGGCTGGAACACCTCAAAGGACTGGCCAAACTTCAATGGCTGTCCCTCCCCGACACCAACGTCAGCGACGCCGGGCTGGAAACCCTCAAGGGGTTGAGCCAACTGCAAGAACTGGACCTCTGCGGGACCAAGATCACCGACGCCGGGTTGGAGCGCCTCAAGGGATTCACCCAACTCCAGCGGCTGTTCCTCAGCGGCGCCAAGCTCAGCGACGCGGACGTGAAGAAACTCCAGCAGGCATTGCCAGACTGCCTGATTGAGATTGCTGACTGACATGACCGACCCGAGTGCCCGCACCCGCTGGTATCGCGTGACGCCGGATCGCTGCGTGCTTGGACTGCTCGCGCTGGAAGGCTTCCTGCTCTTGTCGGCGTGGTTTCAGTGGTTTTCCTTCAATCAGCACAAAGGTTACACGGTGCTGATCGCTGTGGCCAGTGTCGCCGTGTTCTTCGTACTGATGTTCCTCTGGTTCCTCGCCGCCCTGGTGTTTCGCCTGCGGTTCCAGTTCAGCATCCTCGCGCTGCTCCTGCTAACCCTGGTCGTCGCCGTGCCGTGCAGTTGGCTGGCGACGGAGATGAAGGCGGCGAGGAAACAGCGGGAGTTGGTGGAGGAGATTAGGAAGGGCGGTGGGCGGATTTGTTATGATTATCAAGTCGATCCGTGTGGCGACGAGATACCAGGGGCCGTGCCGCCAGGGCCGGCCTGGCTCCGCAAGCTGCTGGGAGACGACCTGTTTGTGACCGTGACGTTGGCCGATTTCAAATGCGCACCCGTCAACGACGCGGGGCTGGAACCCGTCAAGGGTCTGACTCACCTCCAATGGCTTTTTGTCGACGGCGGCCCTTTCCAGGGCAGCGACTCCTTTACAACGAGCATCGTGGTCGAACTCAACCCGCTTGTCTATCTCAAGGACATGCGACTGATACCGCCGTGGTTCAGAAACGCCGAACTCAGTGACGCCGGGCTGCAACACCTCGAAGGATTGACCCAACTCCGAGGACTGAGCCTCGGCGACACCGAGGTCAGCGATGCCGGGCTGGAGCACCTCAAGGGATTGGCCCAACTTCAATCGCTCAATCTCAGCAGCACCAAGGTGAGCGACGCCGGGCTGGAAAAGCTCAAGGGATTGACCCAACTCCGCTCGCTGAACCTCGACGGCACCAAAGTCAGCGACGCCGGCCTCGAACACCTCAAGGGATTGACGCGGCTTCAAGTGCTGTACCTCGATGAAACCCGGGTTAGCGACGCCGGGCTGGAATGCCTCCGAGGGCTGACCCAACTCCAACGCCTGGGCCTCGACCGCATCGGGGTCAGCGACGCCGGGCTCAAAAATCTCAAAGGCTTGACCCGGCTCCAACGCTTGTACCTCGACCGCGCCCGGGTTAGCGACGCCGGGCTGGAGTGCCTCAAGGGATTAACCCGGCTCGAAGTGCTGTCCCTCGGCGGCACCAGGGTCGGCGATGCCGGGCTGGAGTGCCTGGCGGGTTTGAACCAACTCCAGACGCTTTGGCTCGGCGGCACCCGGGTCAGCGACGCCGGGCTGCGGCGCCTCAAAGGATTCCGCCTCCTCCGCAACCTGAACCTCGGGCGCACGCAAGTCACCGACGCGGGCGTGAAGAAACTCCAGCAGGCATTGCCGAACTGCCAGATTGACCGCTGACATGACCGATCCAACTCCCCACTTCCACCGGTTCGGCCTCGCGCCGGATCGCGTTGTGATCCTGTTGCCAGCACAAACGGTGAACCCTGCCGCTTGTTGGCGGTCGCGCGGGCGGCTGGCTCACTCCTTGCGGATCGAGCGCAACGCCGTGGCGGCTGCCTGGCGGACCTCCGGCTGCGGATCGCCCAGGGCCTCGACCAGCGCCGGCGCGGCGGCCTTGGCCGCGGGGCCCAACCGGCCCAGCCCCTGGGCCGCGGCGGCGCGGACCGCCGGAGTCCGGTCGGCCAGCGCCGCGATCAATGGTTTCACGGCCGGCGCGCCGATCCACGCCAGGGCCTCGACCGCCCCGCGGCGGGTGCGGTCGTTGCCGCCGGCCAGGGCCTTTTCCAACTCCGGCAGCGCCGCCGTGGGCGCTTGCCCCAGCGAGCGGGCGGCCGCCCGACGCACGTCGGCGTCGTCGTGGTCCAGCGCGGCGATCAAGGCCGCCACGGCCTCGTCTTCCCCGCCGACCTGGCCCAAGGCGACGGCCGCCTGATAGGGCGCGGCGTCCTTTCCATCGCGAAGCAGCGCGACCAGGGCCGGCAGGGCCTTGGGATGCTTTTCGATCTTCCACAGGGCCAGCGCGGCGGCGGCGCGGACGCCGCTATCCGGATCGTCCAGGGCGCGGACCAGGGCAGAGACGCTGTCTTTGTCCGCGGCGCCCAGGTTTCCCAAGGCCTCGGCCGAATTTCGCCGCACCGAGATGAGCGTGGAGGCGAGCGTCTCGGTCAATAGGGGCGCGGCGCTTTTGGCCGCCGGTCCGATGCGGCCCAGGGCCCAGGCCGCCCCGGCGCGGACGTATTCCTGCTCGGGGCGGTTGGCCAGCACCTTGCCCAGCGGCCCGACGGCCTCGGCCGCCGCCGGCCCCAATTCACCCAGGGCATAGACCGCGTACCAGCGGACGCGCATGTCCGGGTCGGCCAGACGCCGCGCCCACTGGGCCGCCGTCTTGCCCTGCCAGGCCGCGGGCGACTCGGCCGGCGCGGCAGCAGGCCAGGCCGTAAGAAACAGAATGCAAATTGCAAAGTCCAAGACCGCGGCAACGCGACTTAGAGCGTCTCCGTCATTTTGCACTTTCAGTAGTTTCTAACATTTTAGGCGGCATGGGCGAGGGCGCGTGCGCGAGGGAAACGGGCTTGAGGAGGTTTTGCAAGTTCTTCCAGACGCACCATGAACTGCGAAAACCTCTG
>JBKQVT010000147.1:0-6174 GCA_052139835.1 Thermoguttaceae bacterium | reverse complement strand
CGATTCCGTCAATTCTGTCCGCATGGTCTCGTCCCTGAGACATCAAGTCCGCCAATCCCCCTCGAAAAGGTATCTTCTACCAGAATCCCCTCCTATCGGGTAGATCAGTTTCTGCGGGCTGCCTAAGTTCTAAGAACCAGCCACTTTGCTCGGCTGGCGAATATGGTAGACTACCTCAGGGGGCTGGTGAACAAATGGACATTACCGGGGAGGAATCGTCATGGGACATTATTTGACCGCGGCGGACGTGCGGAAGCGATTCGTCGTGCCCCTGGCCCAACTGTCGGGCGATTTCACCGAACTTTGCCGAAACTGGGAAGATGCCGTCGAGACGAAGCGGATCGCCCGCCGCGATCTACTCCTCAACGACGTCCTTCCGGAAGCGGCGATCGCCCGCTTGCGCAAACTCCTCCGCGAGACCTCCGGCAAGCTGGAAGATGCCGTGGCCGGCGTTTATCGCTACCGGCACATGGAAGCCAGACGGTCGCGCGGCCGCAGGCCGGAAAAACGGCCCAGGTCGTACCCGCCTCGTCCATAGAAAGGGCGTTGTACTGGCGGACGTACGTCCACGGATCGCTCACCGCCCGGCGGACCACGGCGAGGACGACGGCCCGCGCAGGCATGTCAAGTTCCGTCGCGGGCGTCCAGCCGGCAGGGCGCTCGACCAGCACGATCCGGCGGGTCATTTTGCCGACCTTGGCCGCGGCCCAGACCGCCCGCGCCGGTTGCAAGGCTCCCGACCTGCCGTCGTGGTGCTGTCGCGATTGCCACTTCATGTCCCGTCGTCCTCTGCCCCCGCGCACCCGCCGTGGCGCGGCGCTCGGCAGCCCCCATCACTCTTTCGGTCATCTTCGCCACGGCGTTGAACTGTTCTCTTCGGGGGCGGGTGGAAGGGGCCGATCGCGCGACGCGGTGACAACATGTTGTCACCGCGGCGGCCTGTCAGGACCCCGGAAGATGCAGGACACGCCGCGGCGATGGTCCGCCGATCGCGGACGGCCTTCGAGGCCGAGAAGGGAGCGCCGCCGGGCGCGGACTTCCTCGTAGCGGCTCTGCTCGGGGCCGATGAGTTTCAACTGCAGCCCTTCGCTGGCCGGCAGCAGGTCGATCCGCGGCCAGCGGCGGCCACGGACCATGGCCCGCCGCGCACGGCAGGCAAGGCAGGGGAATTGAACCATCGCGCCGCACTCGGGGCAGCGTTCGGTGGGCTGCTGCGCGGCTGGCGGCGGGGGCACTTCGGCCTGGCAGGGGACGTGGTAGTTGGGGCGCGTGCCGTTGGCGATTCCGGCCACCACGCTGCGGCCGACCTGGAGGCGTTTGGCGATGGCCCGCTGGCTGAGGGCATCTTCCGCCAGCAGGGCCTCAATGGCTTGGATTTTCCATGGGGGAATCATGGGGCCCTCCGGGATGAGATTACTGCGGGGCCAGAACCGGAGTATGAAGAAATAATTGGCCCGATTTCAAGACGAATAGTTATTATTTGGCATTTCCCGTTCCGGCGGCGGCCCCCTGGGTTCCAGATATGCGGCCGAAAGCGGGATTGCCGGCAGAGTGCTTAGAACTTAGAGCTTAGAACTTAGGGGGGCGCCTGCGCTCGACCCGCCCGACTAAGCTCTAAGCGCTCAGTTCTAAGGTCTACGTTCTCTTCTCGGCCCACGGCCGGTCAAGTATGATAGTCGGCGAAGGAGGGCCGGCAAATCATGGCCACGCTGCAGCTTCTGCTCGCCCTGGGAGGTTTCCTGGCCGTCGAGCTGTTCCTCTGGGCGGCGTTCCTCCGCCTGGGCGCGGCGTGGGCCAAGATTCCCGGCGTCACCTTTGGGCGGGCCTTTCTGACAACCGTGGTTGTCCAGGTCGCGCGGTTGCCGGCCGTGCTGTTGTTTGAAGGGCTGGCGGAGCGGCCCGGCAACATCGCCTGGCTGGCGCCGCTTGCCCAGATCGCCGTCAATTTTGTCATTGCTTGGGGCCTGATTGCGGTCATGCTCAAAGCGCGATGGTGGCCCGCCCTGAAGGCGTGGCTGGCCACGCTCGTCCCGTCGTTGGCCATAGTGCTGGTCGCATTGCTGGTGATCCGGCCCTTCCTGTTTGAGGGCTTTATCGCCCCCACGAACTCGATGGCGCCGACGCTGCTGGGCCGGCATTGCCAACGCGTCTGCCCGCGCTGCGGTGGGCCGGCCTTCGCCTCGCCGCCGTGGCGCGAAGGGCCGGACAGCCCGCCCGAGGGCACGCCCATGATCTGCGGCAACTGCCTGCGGACATCGCGCATCGCTGGTTCGCTGGGGCCGACCTTCGCGGCCGACCGCTTTCTGGTCAATAAGATGCTCTCGCCGCGGCGCTGGGACATCATCGTCTTCCGCGTCCCCGCCGATCCCTCGAAGACGTACGCGAAGCGGCTGGTGGGTTTGCCGGGGGAGAAGGTGTTGATCCACGACGGCTCGGTTTGGATCGACGACCGGCGGCTCGAACCGCCGCCGTCGCTACGAGGGATCGAGTATCTCGACACCGTCGACAAGCTGCCTCCGGAACAGAAGGTCTGGGGCAGCCGCAAGAACCCGGTGACGTTGGCGGCCGACGAATACTTCGTCCTGGGCGATTTCTCCGCCTGCTCCGCCGACTCGCGGCTCTGGACCAGGGGGGCCCCGGGCCATGCCCCCTACGCCGTGCCGGCATCGTACATCGTGGGCGTGGTCACGCACATCTTCTGGCCGCCGTCGCGTTGGCGGAGCTTGCGATAAGGCCAGCGGCCAGCGGGAATGATCTCGCGGACGCCGGTCGTATAGATTTCCAGGTCACTGGCCGTCGCGTTACGGCTTGGCCGGGCCGACTTGGATCGTCTGGCCGCGGCGCTGGGCCCGCAGCCCGGCCGGCTTGGCCGCCGCCTCCAACAACTCGTCGACCGTCACCTTGTCCACGCGGAAAGAAACCGGCTGCTCCAGGGATATGCCCGCCCGAGCGGTCGCCTGCCGATCGATCACCAGTTCCAATTTCAAGTGCCCGGCGAGTTGCTCCAGCAACGCCCCGACCGGCTTCTGGTTCACAGTGAGCGTGAACCGCTCCAACGCCAGGGACTGGCGGGCGGGCGGCCTCGGCGGCAGCGCCGCCCGCCGGGGTTGCGTAATCCGCTCCTGGTCCTCGACCAGGCCGCGGACATAGACCCGGCCGGCCGAGGGCTTCACTTCCGCTGCCGGGGCCAGGGCGGCAAACTTCCGCGCCGTCTCCTCCGCATCCGCCCCGCCCGGATAGCTCCGCACGATCGCCACGCGCTCCGGCACGCGCACCAGGCGGACCTCCGTGCCGTCCTGGGAAATCGTAAACGTCAGGCCGAACTGGAGGGCGATCAACGTCAGCCGGTCGGTCCACGACAGCGGGGGCAGATCGGCGGCCGCCCAGAGATCGTGCGGCACCAGGTCCTCGCCGGCCACCTCCACGTCATTTTCTGCCGCCAGCTTCTCGATCAGTTCGCGCGGCGTGGCCAGATCGTCCCACGCCATGGCCTTCGCGCGGGTGAACTTCTCCGCCGTGGCCTTCGGCAACCGCCGCACGTCCTCCTCGCGCAGGGCCGCCAGCGTGCGGAGCCGCGCGGCCGCCCCCCGCGGGCCCATGTACAACACCGGCCCCAGCAGCGCGACCCCCAGGCCGCGCGGGCGGGCAATCTCCTCCAAGCCCGCCCACAACGGGACGCCGTCCCACTGGATGTCCAGCTTCTCGTCGGGATCGACGCGGCGATCGATGAGCACGGCCACCCCTTGGAGCCGCGACAGTTTGCCGACGGCCTGCCGCAAGGAGTTGCCCAGCAACAGGATGGCCAGCGGGCTGTTCAGGCGTTTCTGCAGCGCCGAGCCGGTGGCCCAGTGCGGCGGCTCGCGGGCGGTGGCGGCGCCCCCTGACCCAAGGACGCCGGCGACCAGTGCTAGCATCAACCCGCGTCGGGCAAACAGGAGACAATCGTTCATGGGCCCCCCCTCCCTCCATTTTGCATCACGTTCCCCTGCGAGAAAAGGGGAAAGCCCCGGCGGGCGGCAAAAAACATTGGTACAATTTTCGACTCTCGATTAGAATAGACCCTAGACACCTAGGGAGCCGCCTGCGGCAAAGGAATTCGCGCGTGAGCACCGAGACCCGATCACCACGCCTGCTTGGTTTCTACGAGCGGTATCTGGAAAACCGCGATGCGGCGGGCTTCCTGGCCGCCGTGGCCGAGCGCTACTGCGCCGGCACCTTGCAGCGGCTGGCGCAGCACCCGCGGCGGGAGGTCCGCCGGGCCGCGGTCTTCGCCCTGGGCTTCCTCGGCGATTTTCAGGACAACCACAGCCTCGGCTGCGCCCTGCTCGACGAGGACCGCACGGTCCGCGCCCTGGCGGAAAACAGCATCCGCTGCGTGTGGATGCGCACGGGCACGCAGGTGCAGCGGCGGGAATTGGACGTGCTGATCCGACTGCTGGCCGCCCGGCAGTTCGACGAGGTCGTCCGCCGCGCCAGCCGCTTGCTGGAGGCCGCCCCCTCGCTGGCCGAGGCCTGGAACCAACGCGGCAGCGCCCACTACGCCCTGGGCCAGTTCGCGGAAACCATCCGCGATTGCCACGAGGCCCTGGAACTGAACCCCTATCACTTCATCGCGGCCACGCACATGGGGCGGGCCTACCTCGAATTGGGCAACCCGGTGTCGGCCCTGGAGTGTTTTCGCCGGGCGTTGCGGCTCAATCCCGACCTCGAAGGCGTGCGGCTCCAGGTCGTCCGCCTGGCCCGCCTCGTCGAAGGCGCCTAGTCGCGCCGCGCCTGCTGGGCCGTCAGCGGCCCCGACGCGGCGGCGGCACTTTGCTCCACGTAATAGCGGGGATTCTTGGTGAACTTCGCCAGGCTCGCCTCATCGCGAAACAAGTAGACCCGCCCCACGTAGTACACGCCGTGCTGACGCCGGCCGGCAACGACTTGCTTCTTCTCGACCGCCAGCACCACGTCGTTGCCGCCGTGGACCGGGGCATAGCGGTCCGGATCGGCAAAGAACCGCCGCTGCTGGTCCGGGCCAACAAACAGATAGGTGCGGCCTTCGTGGATGGCGCCCCAGCGGGCGTCGCCGCGGGTCCAGGCCTGCTTCTCCACCAGTTGAACCGGACAGTAACCGTCCAGGGCCAAGGGGGCGGGGGCCGTGGGCGGCGGCGACACAGCCGGTGCGGCCGCTGCAGCCGGCGGCGGCCCGCCGGCAATGTGGGCGACCGGCGCCGAAGGCGGTTGTCTCATGGCCAGGGCCATGCGGTTCAATCGCGTCAGGTAGGCGACCGCCTCCATGCGGCCCGGCATCGAGTCCAGCACCTCGCCCCGCGGCGTCGCCGCCAGGATGACCGTGGTGGGCAGGCCGGTGATGCCGTATTGTTTGGCCGTCTGGGGGGCGTAATCGACGTTGATCCGCACGGGGACGTAGTTGGCTTCGATGGCCTTGGCGACGCCCGGCTGGCTGAAGACCTCGGCCTCCATGGCCCGGCACTGCCCGCACCATGGTGCGGTGAATTCGACCAACACCAGGCGATTGCTGCCGGCGGCGATTTGCTTGGCCGCGTCGATCGACAATTCCCAGTGGAGCGGCTGTTGGGCCCATCCCGCCGCGGTAATCACCAGGAGCCCGGCCACCGCGAGGGCGAGACGATGTATCTTGCGCATTTTGTGCATTCCCACTCGCCAAGGGGAGCGTCATCGCACCCTCCTTGCTTTATCGGAATGGACCTGCACGGAGCCGCGAAAAAACCGCCGCCGGCTGGCAAATCGGCCGTTGCGGCCGGAGCGGAAGAAGGGGACTGTCCCGATTTTCGCGGCGGGGCACCATTGCGAAGCGATGGTCCCGCGAAAATGGGACTGTCCCCCTCCGGCGAAGCGGATAGTCCCATTTTTGCGGCCTTCAGCCACGCAAGTCGGGACCATCCCCCAGCGGGGCAGACTGCGGAACAACCCGCAAGCAGATCAAGTCGATGTCGTGCCAGCCCTGGTCGGGGCCGTCGAATTGCACCAGGGCGCGGCCGTCAAAGTTGATCGCCTTGATCTTTCCGGCCAGGTTGGCCGTGTCCGTTCCGCGAACCCCACGCTTGACCTTGGAACGGCGGAGACTTGGGGGCGGCCCGGAACACTCGCGCAGCATTTTGCTGACCACGGCGCGGATTTCGGCGCGCAAACGGCGGACGAATACGC
>JBKQVT010000146.1:0-36120 GCA_052139835.1 Thermoguttaceae bacterium | reverse complement strand
GCGTATTCGTCCGCCGTTTGCGCGCCGAAATCCGCGCCGTGGTCAGCAAAATGCTGCGCGAGTGTTCCGGGCCGCCCCCAAGTCTCCGCCGTTCCAAGGTCAAGCGTGGGGTTCGCGGAACGGACACTTTTCTCTTGTCCCGAATTCATCGATATCGTCTGAGAGGTCGGGAAGCACGTGTTCCACGAGCTTGCGCGCGACTCGGTAAACATCGTTTTTGTCAAGTTCCTTCCGAATGCCTACCACGATGAAAATGACGCTTAGATGGAGGAGTTTGTCGCCACCGGCCAATACCTCTTCCTTGACGGAAAAGATGGCTCGGTAGCGGCTGTAGACGATCCGAAAATAGCCCTGAAGCGGGCCCGTGAGAGGTTTGCACCACTCCCTCGGATCGGTCGCGTTTGTCAACTCATCTACCTTATCCAGCAGCCCCTTGCGGACTTTCAAAGGAAGACGGGCCAGCGACTGCTTCGCGGTCTTGGTCCACCTAACGTTTACCTTTACTTTCATTCAAAAGCTCACCCTTGACATCCTCGTGGTCATACAGACGGCCGGCTCGGATGTCGCGCAGGCTATCCTGGAGCATTTTGAATGCATCGGGATCGGAGAGAATCTCGATTGTTTCCAGAACCGTCTGAAGCAAGTCGGTATCGACAACTGCAAACGCCTTCTTGTTGTGCCGCGTGATCCAAATCACTCGATCCTCACGCAGCCGCTTGTCCAGTTGCGAAAACTGTCTGCGGGCTTCCGAGATGTCGAGAGTGGATGTTCCCATATTGAGCCTTCTTCCTGCATTACTTTGTGTCTGTCTTCGTCGCCATCGCATGGTGCTTTCGGGGCGTGCTCGTTCGCCCTCCTAATGCGATGATATTCCAAGTATCGGCGAAAGGCAAGTGAATTGTACGGGAACAACCAGCATTTTCAACACACACTATTGTACGATCAGTATGATTTATATTGTACGATTTATCCTACCGGCGTCAAGGCCATTTGTACAACTCCCTATCGTACTGTCGAACGACAACGTGCCGCGAAACATCGAGAGCCAGCGGGTTTCCGGCGATGGGGGGTGGCACTTCGGCTATGCCAAAGGCAACGGCCTCCGTCGCCGCGACGCGGGAGGCGGCCCTTAACCCAACCGCTCCGGCCGTTTACACTTAGGGTAGCCCCGGATTATTCATCGCCCGCTTGAAAATGGCAGGAACCCGTGCCATGGCTGACACAGCCGTGGCAGGCGATGAATAATCCGCGTTAAGGAGCCTCATGCCATGTTTCGCAGCGTCGCTGGCCCGGTGCGGCAACACGTCGGGAATCTGCTCCGATGGGCGCTGGGCACGGCGATCCTCCTCTTCATGGCGGCGGTACCCTGGGGCTTCGCTCAACAGCCGCCGCCGGTGAACCTCGCCCTGCACCTGCCGCTGTTGGGCAAGGAAGGCCGGACCAAGCCCGGCTATGTGTTCGAGCAGCCGGGCTCGCTTGCCGGCAGCGGCGTGACCGACGGCATTTGGTGGGATCATGGCGCCAGCTATTTCCGGGACACCGACGCCATGTGGATCTATCCGCCCCCCGTAAATGCCGTCACCTTCGACCTCGGCAGCGATCAGCCGCTCTCGGAGGTGCGCATCCATTCGCTGTACAGGCCGCGGGGCAGTTTCCCTCCGGAGAGCATTGTCGTGCTGCTGAGCGACGACAACGTCAAGTACTTCTACGTCACCGATATCTCGCGGAGCGACGCCGTCTTCACCAAGGTCCATAATTTCGCGGCCGACCCCAATTCGTCCACGCATTGCTTTACGGTCGTCTATGACGCCGCGGGACTGGACACGCACGGCCGCTACGTGAAGTTCGTGCTCCTTCCCAGTCCCGGCGACAATGTCCGCATGTGGATCGAGGAGATCGAGATCTTCCAGGGCGACCCCGCTTCCCTCCGCACGCCCCTGGCGGGAATGGCAATCGTCGGCAGCGGCATGGAAATCATGGGCGACCTCTGCTGGCGGCGCCGCCTGCGGCTGGACGGCGGCCTGCTGGCGGCGCGGGCGGCCCGCGCCGGCCTCGACCTTTCCCACAGCCTGAAGGACATCGGCAGCAGGTGGCGGTCGTTCGGCGACCGCTACCGGGAAACCGCGCACCTGAAGACCTATTTCCCGCTTGCGCCCCTCAACCCTCCCGGTAAGCAAGATTCCCTCGGCCAGATCCAGCACGACCTCCTCCGCCTCAACGCGGGCATCCTGCGAAAAGAGGGCTACGCCGGACTCGTCGTCTGGCAGAGCCACAGCCGTTGGGACCCCTTGGACGCCTACTCCGACCCCCGCGAGGGCCGACTCCTCACGCGCATCGACCTGGGGATGATGAATGGCGAGCGGCGGGCCGTGGCGGTCAACCTCACCAATGCCGCCGACAGCGACGCGCGGGTGACGGTGCGCATCGACGGCCCGGCCGCCGCCGGCCGCGACCCGGCCTGGATCGACCTTTACGGCATTCGGGGGACCGACACCCGCGAGAACGTCCTTCAGTCCGACATGCTGGCGCCGCTGGCCTGGGGCCCAGGGGGTTACGGGCTGACCGTCCCCGCGGGCGCCACCCAGCAACTCTGGTTGCGGTTCGCGCCGCTTGCGCTGGCGCCGGGAGAGAAGACGGCGCTGGTGCTCCGCATCTCCTCGGGCGGGGTGTCGCACGACATCCCGGTGACGCTGGCTATCTCTCGCTATCCGTTTCCTTCCAAGCTCACCCTCTCGTTCGGCGATCCGTGGATCGGGGAAGTTTCCGTCAAGCTCTTAAAGTCCACCGTCGGCAACATCAATCCGCGGAACGTCAACGTCGTCAACGCCCTGTTGAAGGACTACCAGGTCGATATCTCGGGCGAAACCCTCAACGTGTTGACGCCCGGCGACGCCTTCCGCGGCACGAATTTCACCAACGACACGTTTACGCCGCCGGCGGACTTCTTCCGGAAAATCGACCGCTGGATCACCGCCGGGAGGGGCGCGGACTTCCCGGAAACTTCCCTTTACATGCTGACCATCGACGACCGCGGCGACGTCGGCGGGGTGGAGTGGCGAACCGATCCGGTGCGGTTTGCCGCCCGCGTCGGGTCGTTCGCGGAGGTTTGGGAGAGGCACCTGCGGCGGCGGGGCATCGATCCCCAGCGCGTCGCCTTCCTCTACGCGGACGAGCCCAACAGCCCGGAATCGCAACACAATCTCATCGCCTGGGGGACGGCGCTGCGGCAGGGGCGAAGCGGTCCGGGCGGGCACGTCCGCCTGACCTCGAACGCCTCGCCCGATCCGGCGACCGCCGTCCACATGCCCTTCCTGACGGCCAAGGGTCCCGGCAACGACGTCTATACCGCCGCGGACATCCCCTGCCCCGGTTGGAATGCGGCGATGATGTTCCACGCCCGCATGTTCTACAAAGACCTGGTCCGCGACGGCAGGGCGCTGGGCATCTGTGGCGGCGATTTCCGCACCCGCAGCCGCGATCCCTACACCAACGGCGTGGTCATGGCCTGGTACGAGCACGACCTGGGGGCAACGGTCCGCATCTACAACTATCTGAAGTATCAAGTTCAAGGCCAGCGGATGAACGCCTATACCGACAGCTACGTGCCGACGCCGCTGTACTTCGCCGGCGGCGGCAACGTCTGGTCCAGCCGGGCCATGGAGAGCATCTTCGAGGGACGCGAGGATTACCAGTACCTCACAATCGCGCGGTCGCTCATCGAGCGGCTCCGCCGCCTGGAGGGCGACACGGCGGCGGTGCGGCGGGCCGCGGAGACAGTGGACCGGGCCGTGGCCGCCGTGCTGGAACAGTTCCTGGCCCCACCGCCCGGCGACTACACCGCCTGGACCACGCCCAAGAATCGCGGCGTGGCCGACGCGCAACGCTCCGTCCTCTTCGAACTCATCGGTGAACTCGACGCGGCCATCCGTGCCGCCACGCCCCCAAGGATCGGGGAATCAATAAGTGTCGCCTTTCGCTCCGCGAAAGTTGCGGCTTTCGCGGAGCGAAAGGCAACAAAGTCGGAGGTTACTGTTTCCCTGATCCCAAGCCGGTAGAAACGCCTCGACCCCTCGGGAGGATCGCCGGGACCATGACGGAACCCATGCTGACCATCGACGGTTCGCTGGGCGAAGGGGGCGGACAGGTCCTGCGGTCCGCGCTGACGTTGGCGCTGGTGACCGGCAAGCCGGTGGTGATCGAAAACATCCGCGCCCGTCGGAAGAAGCCGGGCCTGATGCGCCAACACCTGACCGCCGTGACGGCCGCCGCCCGCGTGGGCAATGCCGAAGTGCAAGGGGCGCAACTCGGCTCCCGCCGCCTGGTCTTTCGGCCGGGCCGGGTCGAGCCGGGCAAGTATACGTTCAGCGTGGGCACGGCCGGCAGCACGACCCTCGTGTTGCAGACAGTTTTGCCGGCACTGCTGGTGGCCGAAGGCGAGTCGAACCTGACGCTCGAAGGGGGCACGCACAATCCGCTGGCCCCGCCGCTGGATTTTCTCGCCCGCGCCTATCTTCCGCTGGTCAATCGCCTTGGGCCGCAGGTCGAGACCCGCCTGGTCCGGCCCGGCTTCTATCCGGCCGGCGGCGGGGAGTTTCGCGTCCGCATCCGGCCCAGCGGGCAGCTTGGCCGCCTGGAACTCACCCAACGGGGGGAAATCCGCGCCCGGCGAGTCCGCGTCCTGCTGGCCAATCTGCCTCGGCACATCGCCGAGCGCGAGTGCCGCACCATCGCCCAGCAGACCGGCTGGAGCGACGATTGCTTCGCCATCGAGGAGGTGAAGGGCTCCCGCGGGCCGGGGAACGTCGTCATGATCGAGTTGGAGGCCGAACACGTCACCGAGGTCTTTACCGGCTTCGGGCAGTTGGGCGTGCCGGCCGAGGCCGTGGCCCGGCAGGCCCTCGGCGAGGCCCAAGAGTATCTGGCCGCCGGCGTGCCGGTGGGCAAACACCTCGCCGATCAGCTCCTGCTGCCGTTGGGCATCGCCGCGTATCTCGGCGCCGGGGGCGGGACTTTTCGCACCCTGGCCCTGACGCCCCACGCCCGCACGCACCTCGACATCCTGCGGCAGTTCCTCGGCCTGGAGGCCAAGGTGGAGCAGACGGGCGCCAGCGAGTGTGTGGTGCGCATCGGCGGCGAATAATTCTCACGCAAAGACGCAAAGGCGCGAAGAAAAAAGCGAGCCGCGGGGTTTATCCCCGCGGTTGCCCCGCGCGGCCCGTGGGGGTGGGGGACCGCCAATCGCGTTCCCAGGTTCCCACCGCCACTCACTTCGCCATGAGCGCGGCCACGGCCGCGTGGACCACCTTGCCGTCGCGGGCTACCAACGTCTCACGCACGATCTCGTCGTCGAAGTCCGGTTGCAGCTTCCCCTCGCGGACCAGGGCCAACAGAAACGCGGAGATGTTCTTGGCATAAAGCTGGCTGGCGTGATAGGGGACTTCGGCGGGCAGGTCCAAGGGGCCAAGGATCGTCACGCCGTTGTGGACGATGGTCTTGCCCGGCTGGGTCAATTCGCAGTTGCCGCCCCGCTCGGCGGCCAGATCGACCAGCACCGCGCCCGGGGCCATGCCGGCGACCATGGCGGCGGTGATCAGCACGGGGGCCTTCTTGCCGGGCACCGCGGCGGTGGTGATGACCACGTCGCTCTCGGCAACGACGCGGGCCATCAGCTCCCGCTGCTTGCGATAGAAGGCCTCGTCCATCTGCTGGGCGTAGCCGCCGCGGTTTTCGGCCGTGGCGGTCTCCAGGGGCATCTCGACGAACTTGGCCCCCAGGCTTTGCACCTGCTCCTTCACCGCGGGCCGGACGTCGTAGGCCGAGACGATGCCGCCCAGCCGCGAGGCGGTGGCGATGGCTTGCAGGCCGGCCACGCCTGCCCCCACCACGAAGACCTTGGCCGGGGCGACGGTGCCGGCGGCGGTCATCAACATGGGAAACATCTTCGGCAGGGCCGTGGCGGCCAGGAGCACGGCGCGATAGCCCGCCACGGTCGCCTGCGAGGACAGCACGTCCATGCCCTGGGCGCGGGTGATACGGGGGAGGAGTTCCAGGGAGAAGACCATTGGGCCGCGGGCGGCCAATGCGGCCGCGCCCTGGGGAGATCCCAGCGGATCGCACAGTCCGACGACGACCTGGCCCCCACGGTAGCGGGGCAGATCGGCCGCCAGGCTCTCGCCGGCGGCCCCGGCGGCGCGGACCTGCAACAAGACATCGGCGGCGAAGGCCTCCTCCCGGCTTTCGACCAGCTTGGCGCCCTTGTCGGCGTAGAGTTGGTCGGGGAAGCCCGCCGCCTGGCCGGCCCCGCGCTGGACCAGCACCGTGAAGCCCGCCTTGATCAGCGGAGGGATGCTCGCCGGGATCAGGGCGACGCGTTTCTCACCAGGGAACGTCTCTCGAGCGACTGCTACGATCATAGGAAGCCCGGACCAAATAGGTTTGGTGAATTTACGCCGCCGATTATCGCAAGCGGCGGCGGCGCTGGGAATCCCCTCTTATGGACGGGAACCTGGCGGCGGGACGGCCACGCTGTGCCGGGCGTGCTCCCGCCAATTCTCCCGGTACCGCGCCGCCAACGCCCGATCACGCACGACCAGCAAGTTCTCGGCGTTGAAGTGCTCGGCCTGGTAGGTGAAATTGAAGGAGCCGGTGATCACCACCTCGTCGTCGAGAATCATGACCTTGTTGTGGGCGTGGGCGTGCAGGGCGTCGGTGCTCAGCGGGACGCCGGCGTCGCGGAGCGTGTCGGCCTGGGAATTTTGCTCGCCGGCCGCCTCCTTGTCGATGAGGACCTTCACGTCGACGCCGTGCCGGTGGGCGTCGATGAGGGCCTGGGCGATCGGGGTCGAGGTGAAACTGAAGGCCTCGACGAGGATGCTGTGCTTGGCGGCGCGGACTTCCCGCACCACGGCATCGGTGCAGCCGCCGCCGGGCGAGAAGTAGACTTCCACCGGCGGCAGCTTGCCCGGTGGCGGTTCGAGCATCGGCAGCCGCCGCACGACCACCACGGCCGCGAGCACGATAAAGAGGATCGCCAACAAGATTCGGTTTCGCATGGCCATCTCCCGTGGGCTCGATCTTATCGCGCGCGGCCTCCGCCGACCAGGGCGACCCCCACGCCGGTCCACGCTGGACAGCGGGAAACGCCGCCTGGTAAGCTGGAAGCATGAATCCCGACGGCCGGCCGATCCTGTTGGTGCAATTGCCGATTCCGCCGCCGGGGCCCGAGCCGATCCGCGGCAATGTGCCGCTGGCGGCGGCCTCTTTGAAGCTCTTCGCCCGCCGCCAGGGCCTGGAGGCCCGCTTCCCCATCGAGTTGCTGCCGCCGGCGTTGTGCAACACGCTGGGCGACCAGGGTCTGGTGGAAGAAATCCTCGGCCGGCAGCCGTGGATGGTCGGCTTCACCTGTTACCTTTGGAATATCCAGCGGACGCTGTGGGTCGTCGAGCAACTCAAGCGGCGGCAGCCGCAGTTGAAGGTGCTGTTGGGCGGGCCGGAAATCACCCCCGACAACGCCTGGGCGCTCGATCCGGCAACAATCGACTACGCCGTCTTCGGCGAAGGCGAGCAGACCTTCGCCGAGTTGCTCGCCGCGCTGGGCGATCCCACGGAGCCGGCGGCCATTGCCGGCCTCTGGACGGCCCGCGGCGGACCGGCCGCCGCGCGGCGAAATCCGCTGGCCGCCCTGGATGCCATCTCGTCGCCGTATCTCGAAGGCATTCTCGATGCCGGCGCCGAGCCGGTCATGCCGCTGGAGACGGTCCGCGGCTGCCGGTTCCAGTGCCGCTATTGCGCCTATCCCCAGGGGCGCGGCCCGTTGCGGTTCCTCTCCACCGAGCAAATCGCGGCCAACCTCCGCCACGCGATCGCGCGGCAAGTGCCCGAGGTCTTCCTGTTGGATCCGACGCTGAACCAGCGGGCGGATTTCCTGGATTTTCTCCGCGGTCTGGCGCGGGCCAACGCCGGGGGGCCGTTGGCCTTCTCCGGCGAATTGCGGGGCGAGGGGATCGACGCGGCGGCGGCCCGGCTGTTGGGCGAGGCCAATTTCAAGGAAGTGGAAATCGGCCTGCAGTCGCTCGAGCCGTCGGCCCAGCGGTTGGCCGGGCGGCGGACGAACCTGGCGGCCCTGGAGACCGGCATCCGCGCCATGCTCGACGAGGGGATCGAAGTCCACCTGGACCTGATCCTCGGCCTGCCCGGCGAAACCGCCGACTCGTTCCGGCGGGGACTGGACTACCTGGTCCGCGCGCGGCCCTTTTCCCACCTGCAAATCTTCCCCCTCTCCGTCCTGCCCGGCACGGCGCTGCGCCGCCACGCGGCGGGCCTGGGGCTGGAGTTTCAGCCGCGGCCGCCCTACTACGTGCTGCGGACGCCCACGCTGGGGGTCGACGAGATGCGGCTCTTGATGGCCGAGGCCCAGGAGGCCGTGGGCGTCGAGTACGATGCATTGCCCCCGCCGGAATCGCTTGCGAAACCGCAAGCGTGCGGCGGGCCTTCCGGCAAGAACATGATCGAAGGTGCGTCAGCGTGCCTCGTGGACCTCGATCTGGACGAGGCACCCTTGCCGCCGGCCGAGCAGCGGGCGCAGGCCTTTACGCTCTGGCTTCGCGCGGACGATTTTCAGCGTCGCCGGCAAGAGGCCGTGGCCCTGGTCCGGCAAGTCCTGGCCGACAATCCGCACACCACGCTCCAGGTGGTGCTGGAGCCGGCCGCGGACTTGCGCCGCCTGGGCGCCGCGGTGCTGGAATCGCTGCTGGAGGCCTGCCACGCCAGCAACAGTTACCTCGACTGGTACTACAGCCTGCACCTGGCCGGGCCGGCGGGCGCCAAGCGGCTGGTGGTCGTGGCCCCCGAGTGCCGGCGGGGGGAAGTCGATGGGGCGTGGATCGAGGCGGTGGGCGATTGCGCGACGCTGGTTTGGCGATAGGACGCGCCGGGATAAATCTTGCCAAGCCGCCAGCGTGCCGCCCGGGTGGGGGTGGGCGGATTCTTGCGAAACCGCAAGCGGAAGATTTTGGCCGCTTGCAATTCAGGCCGGCGATGCTAGAATAATGTACATACGTACAGGTAACAAGACATGTTCGCCGAACTCACCCGCGAGGAATTGGCCGCCGGGCTGGATGCCGTGGCGGGGGAATTGCTGGCCGGGGCGGAAGTGGACAGCCCGCCCGTGGACGCCTTTCTCCTGGCGCGACGGTTGGGAATCACGGTGGCCCTGGACGATGGGCAGCAGAACCGGGCGCGGTACGTGCGGTTGGACAGCCGCCGGCCGGCGCGATCGCGGCCCACGATCCTGTTGCGGAGCGATCCCCGCCGGGAGCGCCGGCATTGGGCGGTGGCCCACGAGATCGGCGAATATGCCGCCCACCGGGTGTTTGCCCACTGGGGCGTGGATGTCCGCGAGGTCGTGCCGCGGGCGCGGGAGGAGGTGGCCAACTGCCTGGCGGGCCGCTTACTCCTGCCGACGGAGTGGTTCCTGGCCGATGCCAGGGCCGGCGGCTGGGACTTGGCGGCCCTGAAGGCCCGCTACGCCACGGCCAGCCACGAGTTGATCGCCCGGCGGATGCTGGAGTGTCCGCCGCCGGTGATTGTGACAATTTTCGATCACCGCGTGGTGTCGTTTCGCCGCAGCAACCTGCCGGGGCGCGTGCCGCCCCCCTCGGCCGCGGAGATGGCCTGTTGGCGCGTGGTCCACGACGCCGCCCGGAGCCAACGCGTCGACGACGGCCCGCGGGCGGTGCAAGGCTGGCCGGTCCACGAGCCCCAGTGGAAGCGGGAGATCCTGCGGGCGGAAGTGGAAGAGGAGTAAGGGGGAGGGCGGAGGGCGGAAGGGGGAAGGACGAAAAGAAGCGAGCCGCGGGGTTTATCCCCGCGGTTGGGCGAAGTGGCTTCACGGCGTGGCGAAACGAGGCGCAACGCAACCGCGGGGATAAACCCCGCGGCTCGCTCTCCCCCGCCTCTTGCAACCCGGCACGGCAATGGTCATACTGAACCAACTGCCTGGGGCGCGCATTTTTTGCGGAGGAGACGAGGTGATGAAGCGACTGTTACTTCTTCAGAGTTATGCTGTGATGACTGTTCTGGGCATCCTGGCGGTGGCCACGCCGGGCCACAGCACCGAGGCCATTAAGCGCGAGTTCAAGGCCGTGTACGTGCACGAGGACAGGACCGACAACGTCTCGAAGTCGCTGGCCGCGGCCGTGAAGAAGGCCGGTTGCTCCGTCTGCCACACGCCGGTCAAGAACAAGAAGGGGCACTACAACGCGTATGGGAAGCAGCTTGCCAAGCTCCTGAAGAAGGGCGACGACAAAGACAGCAAGAAGATCCTCGCGGCCCTCAAGAAGGTCTTCAACATGGCCGTCGATCCGGACGTCCCCGATATCACCTTCGGCCAGCGCATTCACCGCGGCAAGCTGCCCGCCGGCGACTAGGCGGCGGGTGCCACGGTTGGCTTGCCCAACCGTGCTTCCGCACTATTGGACAAGCCGGGCGCCATGCGAGGCATGGTCGTGGCACGGCGCGAAGTCCCGCCGTATTCCGCGAAGAAACTCCAAGGACGCAAAGACACCCTGCGAGAGAAGATGATGAAAGCACTGGTGAAGAGGAAAGCGGAAGAAGGCTTGTGGCTGGAGGACATCCCGGAACCGAAGATGGGGATCAACGACGTGTTGATCGAGGTCTTGCGGACGGGGATCTGCGGCACCGACGTGCACATCTACAACTGGGACGCCTGGTCGCAGAAGACGGTGCCCGTGCCGCTGGTGATCGGCCACGAATTCGTGGGCCGCATCGTCGACGTGGGCAGCAACGTCAAGGACTTCCAGCCCGGCGAGATTGTCAGCGGCGAGGGGCACGTGGTTTGCGGGCGGTGCCGCAACTGCCTGGCCGGCCGCCGCCACCTCTGCAAGGACACCCAGGGGATCGGCGTGAACCGCCCCGGCGCCTTCGCCGAGCTGCTGGCGCTGCCGATGACCAACGTCTGGGTCCACGACCCGGCCATTCCCCGCGACATCCAGTCGATTTTCGATCCCTTCGGCAACGCGGTCCACACGGCGCTGCGTTTCCCCGTGCTGGGCGAAGACGTGCTGATCACGGGGGCGGGGCCGATCGGCATCATGGCCGCGGCCGTGGTCCGCCATGCCGGCGCCCGCTACGTCGTCATTACCGACGTGAACCCCTACCGCCTGGAGCTGGCCCGCCGCATGGGCGCCACCCTGGCGGTGGACGTGAGCCGGCGCTCGATCGCCGACGCCCAGGCCGAGCTGGGCATGAAGGAAGGCTTCGACGTCGGCCTGGAGATGTCGGGCAATCCCCAGGCCTTCCGCGACATGCTGGCCAACATGTGCCACGGCGGCAAGATCGCCATGCTCGGCATCCCCAGCAAGGACATGCTCATCGACTGGCCGACCGTCGTCTTCAACATGCTCACCGTGCAGGGAATCTACGGCCGGGAGATGTATGAGACCTGGTACAAGATGACCGTCATGCTCGAGTCCGGGCTGGACATCACGCCCATCGTCACCCACCGCTTCCCCTACACCGAGTTCCAGCAGGGCTTCGACGCCATGCGCTCCGGCAAGTCGGGCAAGGTGGTGTTGACCTGGAAGGAGGGATGAGCGATGGGCTATGATCGTCTTCAAAAGCATCTTGCCGAGCAGGTGGCCCAGATCCGCGCCGCCGGCCTCTTCAAGGGCGAGCGCGTGCTGACTACGCCGCAGCAGGCCCGCGTGGGAGTGGTCGGCGGCAAGCCCGTGCTCAATTTCTGCGCCAACAACTACCTGGGGCTGGCCGACCATCCGGCGATCCTGCAGGCCGCCCACGAGGCCCTGGATCACTGGGGCTACGGCATGGCCAGCGTCCGCTTCATCTGTGGGACGCAGCAGCCCCACAAGCAACTGGAGGCCGCGCTATCGCAGTTTCTCGGCACCGAGGACACGATCCTTTATTCCTCGTGCTGGGACGCCAACGGCGGGCTGTTCGAGACCCTGCTGGGCGCCGAGGACGCCGTCATCTCCGACGAGCTGAACCATGCCTCGATCATCGACGGCGTGCGGCTCTGCAAGGCCCAGCGACTGCGCTATCGCAACAACGACATGGCCGACCTGGAGGCGAAGCTCCGGGAGGCCAGTTCCGCACGCTTCCGGCTGATCGCCACCGACGGCGTTTTTTCGATGGACGGGATCATCGCCAACCTGGGGGTGATCTGCGAGCTGGCCGATCGCTACGACGCCCTGGTGATGGTGGACGATTCGCACGCCGTGGGGTTTCTCGGTCCGCGGGGCCGCGGCACGCCCGAGTATCGCGGCGTGATGGGCCGCATCGACATCCTCACGGGCACGCTGGGCAAGGCCCTGGGGGGCGGCAGCGGCGGCTATACCAGCGGCCGCTCGGAAATCATTCAGATCCTCCGCCAGCGCTCGCGCCCCTACCTGTTCTCCAATTCGCTGCCACCGCCGATCGTGGCGGCCTCGCTGAAGTCGCTGGAACTCTTGCAGGGTTCGACGCAGTTGCGCGACCGCCTGGAGACCAACACCCGCTGGTTCCGCGAGCATATCAGCCACAGCGGCTTCCAGATCGTTGCCGGCGAGCATCCCATCGTGCCCATCATGCTGGGCGACGCCGCGCTGGCGGCGCGGATGGCCGAGCGGCTGCTGGAGCGGGGGGTGTACGTGGTCGGTTTCTCCTATCCGGTGGTGCCCCAGGGCAAGGCCCGCATCCGCACCCAGGTCTCCGCCGTCCACAGCCAGGACGACTTGGCCTTCGCGGTGGAGGCCTTTGAGGCGGTGAAGGACGCAAGGGATTAGGGATTGGGGATTAGAGGGAGGGGCCCGCATCCCCACGCCCACCGGCCGGGCACCCGCGCAGCGGGTCGCGGTGGGAAGGGGGCGGCAGGAAACGCCGTCTTCACCGCTCGATTTCCCGCCGGGCGCCGCCGGCGGGCGTGGATGGCGCCAGCCGCCCCGGCTCGACCACCAGCAACAGCAGCAGCACGGTTGCCGTGCGGGCCATCCAGCCCGCCAGGAAGGCCGTCTGGTAGAAATCCAGGCGGAAGTGTCCGAACCAGGTGAAGGTGAAGTCGCGGTAGCGGTCAAACAGCACGCCGCCCACGATGGTGCTGGCGGCGTAGCACAGCCCGGTGACGGTGAACCAGACGGCGATATAGGGCGTGTCGGCGTGCCGTGGGGCGAGCTTGAGCATGAGGTTGGGCTGGCCGATATTGAGCCCCACCCAGGCGATCCACAACAGCCAGGCCCCCACGATCCACCACGGCTGCCGGGGGCTGGCCAGGGCGAGAAACAGCGGGGCCTGGGCGAGCAGCAGCGTGCTGCCGATGAGCACCGGGCGATTGCCCCAGCGATCCGCCAGCCGGCCCACCCAGGGGCCGAGTGCCATTTGGCCCAGGCGGAGTCCGGTCTTCAGCCACAGCATGACGAAGAGCGTCAGCCCCAGCACGAAGTTGGGAAACATATTCTGCGGCGATTCGATCAGGCCGTTGGCCGCCGACCAGCAGCAGCCGAACAGCAGCAGCCGCAGGAACCGCCCGTCGGCCAGCGGCGCCAGCACCCCGGAAAGGGGCACGCCGCGGCGGGCGGCAAGGCTGACGACCACTCGGGGAACCAGGGCCAGCGGCCCCAGCGCGGCGATCATCATCACCGCGCCGACGCCGGCCGTCACGCCATAGGCGATCCAGCGGGGCTGATCGGGCCAGGTTTGCTGCCATTGCCAGAGGAGCAATCCTCCCGCCGCCATGCCGACGGCCTGACCGCCGGCCATCCATCGGGCACGATGCCCGAGAAAACGGCCGCGGATCCGCAACGGCGCCAGGTCGGCCAGCCACGACCACAGGGCGACCGCGCCCAGGTACTCCAGCACCTGGTAGGCGCACCAGAGGGCCACCAGCGCGAAGAGCGACATCGCGACCGAGGGCAGCCGTCCCGGCGCCGCCGCCCAGGGCAAGGCGGCCAGGACCACGGCGCTGAGCAAATAGGCTGCCAGGCAAAAGCGTTTTCGCTCCGCCAGCCGGCCGATCAGCGGCGGGGCCCCCAGTTGCAGCATTCCGACCAACTGCGGGGCGGCCAGGATCAGGCTGATTCCCAGTCCGATCCCCGGCACGTCGAACTCCATGGCCAGGTAGACCACCAGCATGGCGCTGGTCAGGCCGCTGCCCGCCGCCCAGAGGGCCGCGCTGAGGTTGGCCAGCCGCAGCGCCCGGCGGCGCGCGGCGACGGCCAGCGGCCGGTCGGCGTCGGTGTCCCTGGTCCCCACCATGTTCCCGCCATGTTTACGCCGCGCGTTTCGCGGGCGGCGCCGCGGCCGCGTGCCGCAACGTCAACACCCGAAGCTGCCCGTCCCGTTCGATCAGCAACTCGATGGGCTCGGGCAGGCTCTTGGCCCAGCGGAGGAAGATAGCGTCGTCGGCGAACCGCCGGCCGCCAATCTCGTAGATGCGGTCGCCGATCTGCAAGCCCGCCCGCGCAGCCAACGATTCCGGAACCACCTGGCTGACGACGATCGTACCGGGCTCGGCGTCGTCCACCCGCCAGGAGATGCCCAACCGCAACGGCGTGCCGTCCAACAGTTCCGCCAACGGCACGGGCTCGACCAGCCGGCGGCGGGTCTCTTCCGTCTCCCCGCGCGCCGCGGCGCGGAACCGCGGCGGCTCCGGCCGATTGGCCAACTCGTAGACCAGGGCAAACAACAGCCGGTCCACCTCGCACATGCCCTGGCTGTTGATCTTCTCCGCCGTGTCACTGGGCCGATGATAGTCCGCGTGCAGCCCGGTGTGCAGCAACAGCACGGGAATCCCGCGCTCATAGAAGGGATGGTGATCGCTGTTGGCAATCAACGTCCAGTCGAACTCCAGCAGCAGCCGGCTCCCCTCGTTCTCTTGGCAGACCAGCCGTCGCAGGCCATAGGCGGTCCGCGAGCCCAGCACCGCCAGGTGCTCGCCGCGGAGCCGGCCGATCATGTCCAGGTTGAGCACGATGGTCAAGCTCTCCAGCGGCACCGTGGGTTGGGCCAGCCAGTGCTTCGAGCCCAGCATCCCTTCCTCTTCCGAGTCCCAGGAGGCAAACAGCAACGATCGCTTCAGCGCCGGGGCCAGCCGCATGGCATGGGCCAGCTCGAGCACGCCGGCCGTGCCGCTGGCGTTGTCGTCGGCCCCGGGATGAATGGGACCGACTATTCCCAGGCTGCGGCCGTGGGTGCCGTCGCCGAGGTGGTCGTAATGGGCGCAGACGAGGACGTATTGTTTCTTCAATTCCGGATCGCGGCCCGGGAGCATGGCCAGGACGTTGCGGCAAGCGGCGGCGAAGGGTTGGAAGTAGCCGCCGTCGGGACCGGCCCCGCGGAGGTGGAGCTTGGCGTATTGCTTGGCGAGGTAATCGCCGGCGGCGCGGCCGCCGCGGGTGCCCGCCCCGCGCCCCTCCAAGGCGTCGCTGGCCAGGTAGTTGACGTGTCCGGCCAACTCCTCGGCATGGATCGACTCCAGGGCGGCGGTGTACGACGAGCTTCGTTCCGCGCCGCCTACGGCGCCGGTGACGAGCACGCCGGCCAGCAGGGCCGCAAAGGTCAGCCAGGTTATGGTGGGCAGGCGGTAGCGACGGATCATGGCGCGGTTCTCGGGGGTAATTCCTTCCAGTATAGAACCGAAAGCGGCGGAAGGATAGGTTGCGAGAAAGGCCCGTTTTCATATTCCCGCCCTTACCGCCAGGGGCGAAATCGAGTAGGATAAATGTGTCGCCACGGGCACCACGAAACCCGTAGGGCCTACAATCCTTTGCCCCCTCACCCCCGGCCCCACACCCGCAAGGGGAGAGGGGAGACCTCCATGCACACTTCCCTCCCGCAGCCAGAGAAAGGCACCTACGCCCTGGTCAGCCTGGGCTGCGCGAAGAACCTCGTCGATAGCGAGCGGATGGCGGGCCTGCTGGGCCTGGAGGGCTATCGGCTGGTGGCCGAGCCCGACGGGGCCGATTTCGTCGTCATCAACACCTGCGGTTTCATCGCCGACGCCCGCGACGAATCGCATGGCGTCATCCGCGAGATGCTGCGGCTGAAAGTGCGGGGGCGGACCGGGGGCGTCATTGTGGCCGGCTGCCTGGCCCAGCGCGACCGGCAGGCGTTGTTGGAGCAGTATCCGGGGATCGACCAACTCGTGGGCGTCTTCGCCCGCGACCAGATCGCCACGGCGGCGGAGCGGATTGTGGGGACTGCCGGAGAGCAGCGGACTCTCTTTTGCCCCGCCCCGGCCCGGCCGCTGGAAGACAGCCATCGGCTGCGGATCACGCCGCGGCACCTGGCGTTCGTGAAGATCGCCGAGGGATGCGGGCGCTTGTGCAGTTTCTGCACGATCCCCGGCTTGCGCGGGCCGTATGCCAGCAAGCCCATCGAGCAGGTGGTGGCCGAGGCCGAGGAACTGGTCGCCGACGGCGCGCGGGAATTGATCCTGGTCGCCCAGGACACCAGCTTCTACGGCGTGGACGTCGACGGCCGGCCGCGGCTGGCGGAACTCTTGACCCGGCTGGAAGAGATCGAGGGCCTGGCCTGGATCCGCCTCATGTATCTCTATCCGCAACACGTCGGCGAGGAGTTGATCGCCGTGCTGGCCGGGGGCAAGAAAGTCTTGCCTTATCTCGACCTGCCGCTGCAGCATATCAACGACGAGGTCCTGCGGCGGATGCGCCGCGGAGTGACCCGCGCGGAAACCGAGCGCTTGATCGACCGGCTGCGCGGGCGGATCGAGGGCCTGGTCTTGCGGACCACGCTCATTGCGGGCTTTCCGGGAGAGACCCCGCAGCAGTTCGACGAACTCCTGGAATTCGTCCGCCGGCGGCGATTCGAGCGGTTGGGGGCATTCGCCTATAGCGAGGAGCCCGGCACGGCGGCGGCCGAGCTGGACGGCGCCTTGCCGGAAAACGTGAAGCGCACGCGGCGCGAGCAAATCCTGGCCGCGCAGCAGGAAATCGCCTTCGCTTGGAGCCAGTCCCAAGTCGGCCGCACCCTGGACGTGCTGATCGACGGCGAAGTGCCGGGCCAGCCGGACGCTTTCGTCGGACGCAGCTACGCCGATGCCCCGGAGATCGACGGGGCGGTCTACGTGACCGGCGCGGGCCTCCAGCCCGGCCAGATCGTGGCCTGCGAGATCGTGGCCGCGCGGGGTTATGATCTCGTCGGCGTGCCGAGCCAAGACGGCGATCCCCCGCCGTCACATCGCCCGGGCGAGTCCGCATGATGTCCCAAAAACAGCGGCCGAAAATTCGCCTTGGCAAATTGTTCAATCTGCCCAACCAGTTGACCAGTTTGCGCTTGATTCTCTCGGTGATCTTGTTTTGCCTGATCTCTTCGGAGCAAAAGTATTACCTGGCGGCCTTCGTGCTGTTTATCATCGCCGCCGGCACCGATTGGCTCGACGGCTATTTCGCCCGCAAATATGGCCAGGTGACCACGCTGGGGCGGATTCTCGATCCCTTCGCCGACAAGGTGATCGTTTGCGGCACGCTGATTTTCCTCGCTGCCATCCCGGAAATGCAGGCGGCGCCCTGGGGATTGCGGCCGTGGATGGTGGTCGTCATCGTGGGGCGGGAGCTGCTGGTCACGGCGCTAAGGAGTTTCATCGAGGATCGCGGGGCCGATTTTTCGGCCAAGATGTCGGGCAAAGTGAAGATGGTGCTGCAATGCGTGGCCGCCGGCGTCTGCCTGTTCTATCTCCGCTTTCCCGAGCAGGAAGCCTGGGTCTGGTGGTTGCTGGTGATTTCCGTCTGGTCGGCGGTCGTGTCGACGGTGTATTCGGGCGTGGTCTACGTCTTGGTGGCGGTGCGGCTGTTGCGGCAGTCCTCGGCGTGAGCATCATGGCCCCAGTTGCCCAACCCTTGCCGCCAGCCTGGTTCGCCGCCATCGTGCTGGCGCTGCTGGCCGCCAGCATGACGATTTGGGGCGTTGTGGCGGCGTGCTGCTGGCTGCGGCGGCCGGTGATCCGCTACCAGCCGCGGCGGCCGGTGTCCTGGGGCGGCTTGCACGTCTTTTTCACGTTCCTCCTGTACTTCCTCTTGGTCGGCGTCGCCGCGATTGTCATCCGCCTCGCGTTGGCGGGGGTTGCGGGACAAGGAAAGGTCGAGCCGCCCAGCACCGCGCATCCCATCGTGAAGATGGTGCAGGCGGCGCCCGGCAACCTCTGGGTGCTGTTGGCGGCGGGCGCCGCGGCCGTGGTGGTGGCGCCGATTTTCGAGGAGTTCTTCTTTCGCGTGCTGCTGCAAGGCTGGCTGGAGGCGGTCGCGCGGCGGCGGCGCCGTTTACTTCGGCGGGTGCCACGGTTGGCTTGCCCAACCGTGTCTCGGCACTGCTGGACAAGCCAGCAGTGGCACCCGTTGTGGCGGTTCTTTCGCGGCGCCAGTCCGATCCTGCTCACCTCGCTGCTGTTTGGCGCCATGCACTTCCGTCTTGTCGAGCCGGCGGCGGCGCCCCCGCCGCTACTGCTTGTTGTGGCGCTGCTGATTGCCGACGCGGTGGCCAAGCTGGTGGTCATGGCCGGCATTGTCATCCTCCTGCGGACCCAGTGCGGCGCGACGGCCGCCGACTTCGGCTGGGCCCCGGAGAAGCTCGCCGGCGACGTGGGCTTGGGACTGACGGCCTTCCTGGCGGCCCTCCCGCCCGTCTTTCTCTTGCAGTTCTTCTCGCAAAAAATGGCGGATCACTTCTTCGGGGCGGATAAGGTGGCGGCCGATCCCCTGCCCCTGTTCTTCTTCGCCCTCGTGCTGGGGACGCTCTACTACCGGACGCACCGCATCGTACCTTCGCTCGTTACCCACGCCGCGCTGAACGCCACGATGCTGGCGGCGCTGTTCTGGCAGATGTAGAAGAGGGATTAGAGATTGGGGATTAGGGATTAGAAAAATCCGAGCCCACCGGGGCACCCGCATAGCGGGTCCCGGCCGGCAGGCGTGGGGACCAAAATTCTAATCCCTAATCCCCAATCCCTAATCCCTTCCCCTTCAATCCCTTCCGCGGCGGAACAGATGGCGGCGCGGTGTCGCCTCCGGAGAGCTAATCGAGTTCAGCGCGTTGACCGCGGCCTGCCGCACGTGCTCATCGGGGTCGTTGCGGGCCTTCTCTAGGGCCGGCACGGCCTGCGCCGCCAGGGGTCCCAGGCTGCCGAGGGCTTCGGCGGCCGCCTGGCGAGTTTGCGGCAGCGAGGCGTCCAGCCCGGTGATGAGCATGGGGACCGTCTTGGCCGCCAACGCGGCCGAGGCGGGCTGAATCCGGCCCAGTGCCCAGGCGCTCACCACGGCCAGCGAACTATCCTTGCTGGCCAAGGCCGCGGTCAGCGGGGCTGCGGCGGCCGCCGCATCGGGACCGATCTTGCCCAGGGCGAAGGCGATGGCGTGGTCATCGGCCCCTTCACCCCCTTGAAAGGCCTTGACCAAGGCCGGCACGGCGGCCTTGGCGCCGGGACCGATCTTGGCCAGCGCCAAGACGGCCTCCTCGGAGACGCGCGGGTTGTTGTCCGCCACCAACTCCGCCAGGGCCTCCGTGGCGGGCGCGGCCGCCGGGCCGATCTGGCCGAGGATATAGGCCACGCGGGCACGGACGTGCTCGTGCTTCAGGGCGTCGATCAAGCGCGGCACCGCGGGGGCCCCGAGGGCCGCCAGGGCGTCCAGGGCGGCGCGGACCGTCGCGTCGTCGGCGTCCTTGAAGGCCTTCTGGAAAATGGGCATCATGATTTCCGGGGCGGGGGGCAAGGCGGCCAAGCCGCGGGCCGCCGCCTTGCGCACGCGGGGATCGGCGTCCTTCAGCCGCGCCACCAATTCCTCCGCCGTCTGGCGACGCAGTTCCTTGTCTTCCGGATGCACCATCGCCAGCGTCCAGAGGCTCACCGAGCGGAGCATGGGGTCGTCGCTGGTGAAGTTGGCGCGGATCTTGGCCTCGGCTTCCGTGGGGACGCGGCCCAGGCGGCCCAGGGCGAAGGTGGCGGCCGTGCGGCACTGCGGATCGTCCAGGAGCGCGACGATTGGCGGCACGGCCGGCGCGGCGACCTCGCCGATGGCCGCCAGGGCAAGCACGGCCTCGCGGCGGATCTCCGGCCGGGGGTCTTGCAGTTTTCCCGTCAGGGCGGGGACCGCCTCCTTGGCCTCCGGCCCGATGTCCCGCAACACGACGCAGGCCCAATAGGCGGCCTTGTCGTTCTTCAGGGCTTCGATCAGGGCGGGCACGGCCTGCGGGCCCGCCTCGGCCACGGTCTGGAGGACCCGCATCCGCACGCCCGGATCGGCATCGTCCATGAGCTTCACAAACAGCGGCACGGTCACTTGGGGTCCCGGCCGGATGTCGGCCAGCGCCCGGATGGCCTGGCGGCGGACGGTCACGTCGGCGTCGCCCAGCAGGTTGACCAGGCCGGCGGCGGCCGGCTTGGCCGCCGCGCCGATCTGGCCCAGCGCCGCGGCGGCATGGGCGCGGACCGCCGGCGACGAGTCTTTTAACAGCTCGGTCAGGGGGGCAACGGCCGCGGCGGCCTCGGCGCCTTGCGCGCCCAACTGGTCGACGGCCTGCACGCGGGCGGCCTCGTCGGACGACTTCAAGCCATCGAGCAACTCGCTTACCGAGGGCTCGGCCGCGCCCGCGGCGGCCGCCGCCAGCGCCCAGCACGCACAGGTCAAAACGACAACTCGCTTTATCGTATTCATGGTTTCCTTCCTGTGATTCAATTAAAGTCGCTCTTGGAGGTGGCGTAGGTCAAGCTGCGGAGGAAGTTCCGCGCGCCCACGTACTGGTTGGGCGGGACGTCGCGGATCTGTCCCTTCAGGGTCGCCAGCATGGTGTCGATGGCGTCGCGGCACTTCTCCTGATCCGGGTAGCTCAGGCCGCCCAGCGTGGCCTGCTTGGCCAGCAGGTCGTCCAGCACGGCCCGCTGCGGGGCGTAGGTCTCCACATTCAGCAGGGCGGGCCAGTCGACGTGGCCGCTGACCGGATTGACCTGGCTGGGGCTCAAGGGCGTCGGCGCCCCTTCGTGGGCGATGCGGACCATCTGCTCCATGGTGGGGTTGGGGCCGCGCTCGGCGGCGCGGGCGGAGCGGTTGACCGCCCGCATGTCGAAGTAGGTCTGCGTCCACTGGGCCCGATTTTCGATCTGGTTCTTCTCGGCCTGGGTCATGTTCACCGCGGCCGCCGAGGTGGCGAGGTTGTAATCGCCGGCGGCGCTGATCATGCTGGCCATGCCGTTCATGGCCGAGCCGGCGGCGGTGGTGCCGCCGGGTGTGCCGCCCCAGTAGCCGCCGTTGCCGACGGCCACCACGCCGGAGGACTGGGGCACGGCCGGGCGATAGGGCTGGCCGCTGCCAGCGGGACGAGTAGCCTGCGCAAGCGCCATCGCCGCGCAGGAGACGACTGCCACCACGATTCCTGGGGATTTCATGTGCTGTGCTCCTCGTTTTACAACGTGTCCTAAGCCTTTCATTATAGGCGCCGTTTTACGAATAGCTACGGGTGGGAAAGCAAAAAAGGCGGAAAAGACGAAAAGACGGTGGGCGGGCAGCGGGGCACCGGGTGCCACTGCTGGCTTGTCCAGCAGTGCCGACCCCGCCGGGCTAGTCGGGGCGTCCTGTAAAGGGTGGTCGTGGCACCCTTTTTGTTCCTTTCGCCGGCGGTACCTGGCTCCCACGGGCAACACTGCTGGACAAGCCAGCAGTGGCACCCGGCGCTATCTCCCGCGGTTCCGCCACCGCCAGGCGAGCAGCCCGACGAAACTCGCGCCCAGCAAGGCGATGGTCGATGGCTCGGGCACCGGCATCATCGCCTGGGTGAAGGCATAGTACGTGTTGCCACTGAAGGCCAGCTTGTAAGAGAATTCCAGGTCGTTGCCGATTGCGATGGGCGTGCCGCCGCTAAAGTCGATGGTAGCGACGTACTGGGACGTGAAGGGATCCCAAACCGGCGCCGTGGTCACGACCGACCAGTCGCCCGGCGGGGGAATTACGGCAGCCGCCGACAAGGTGAAGGTGTTGGCCATCGATACGGCGACATCGTAGCCCGTCCAAGGGAAGCTGGTATCATTGTTAATGTCGGTGGTGAGGATCAACGTCGGATCCAACGCCGAATCGGTGGTGATGTCTGTGACGCCGTAGCCCGACGAGAATTGGGTGCCGCTGATCGTCGCGGCATACTCGTTGTAAGAAAAAGTCGGTCCCGATGCGGTGCAATTAAGGGCGCCACCCGGCCCATCCCACCAATCCAGGTTCTCGATCGCTGCGCTGGCGACGGAACACGTCGCCAGGAAGGCGAGGAAGAGGGCAAATCCAGTCAGTCGCATGGCAAAACCTTCTCTGGCTTTGGACAACGTCGTTGACCGCGCGGACGCGGGCTACGACGGGATGCAAAACGATATCGATCTCCTCAGGTTTCCAAACCAGGCAATCCGCAGCGCACTGGCCCGCAGAACTCACCGGGAACCGACGCCCACAAGAAGTGAACCGAGGAAGAACTCCCTGGCAGCGTAACCACCTTGACGAGCGAGGCGGTTCTCGGAAGAGTTTTGGGACGCGATGTCGCTGCCTAACCACGGGATGCTAGCGAAACCAACTTGCCGGGAACTGCCGCGATCACGTCAGGGCGCGACAGCCTGGCACATTAAAACTCATTATAGAGGAAACCGGCTTCTTTGCAAGCATTTGGCAAACATTTCCCCATCGCCAAAGGGAGCCCCTTGCGTCATGATGCGGAGGGGCAGGAGAGGGCGACGGTGGCCAGGCAGGAATCGCAACTCCCGGCCGATAGGTGCCTTAGGGCGAGCCCGCCGGCTGGAACTGTGCCACCAGCATACCCCTCAGGAGATGTAGTTCAGCAGCGTCATCTTGAACATCTGCGCCATGGCCTGCAAGGAGGCCTCGAAGGCGGTCTGGGCTTCCGTCAAGTTGGAGATGACCGTTGCCATGTCGGCGTCGTCGTCGTTGGAAAGGAGTTGTTGCAGTTGGGTGTTGTTCGCGGTGAGTTGGGTTTGGGCGGCGCTGAGGCCTTGCTCGCCGGCGGCCAGGGAGGCCTGGCTGAAGCTCAGGTTCTGGGACGCCTGTTGCAATTGAGCGACGTCGCGGCTGACTTCGCTGGTGTCGCCGGACTGGAGCGCCCTGCTCATGCGCACCAGCGCATTGAAGACGCCCGCGGTCTCCTGCGGATTGGCATCCGTCCCAGCCACGACACCCGCCGAGCCGCCGCCGATGTAGGCCGTCGTTGGGGTGATCGCGCCGAGGCCGCTGTTGGTAGACCCCGACGGGGTGTCGAGGCTGACGGAGAAGGCGGCGTTTGCCGCCGGGTTGGCCTCGACCGCCGCAATCACCTGGTTGGCGTTCGTGCCGGCGGCGATGTGGATGGTCAGGACGTTGCCGACGTAACTGGCTGTTTCATCGCCTGCCTGGGGGGCGTCATTGACGAACTCGATCCACGTGTTGCCGGCCGCGCCGGCCTGGTTGGCCTGGAAGAGCAGACTGCTGTTGGCCCCTCCCCAACTGACCACCCCGGAGGCGGTTGCGTTCGTGGAACTTGTGACGGTTTGCTCTCCGGCGGGAATGAGCCCCAAGTCGGTGGCCGCCGTGCTCTGCACATTGGACGTGACGGTGAGCTGGCCGGGGACCGTGCTGTTGTCGACCAGTTCGATGCCGTTGCCGCTGGAGGCCAATTCGGCCTGCACGGTGCCGTTGCCGAGGTTGTTGATCGTGTTGATCACGTCGCCCACCGTGTTGCACCCGGCGAGGCTGACGTTGAACTGGTAGCCGTCGGCGGCGGTAATGGTGAAATCGGTGGGCGGGGTGCCGCTGCCGGGGTTGCCCGTGAAGACGCCGACGCCCTGGCCGTAATTGAGGCTTGCCAGCGGGGTATCGAGGTTGAAGGTGCGCAAACCCAGGTCGGTGGCCGTGTAGCCGCCGTTCTCGCCGATGCTGAAGTCGTCACCGCTGACGGAGGAGGAGACTTGCAGGCCGGTCTGGTCGGGATTGATTTGGGCCACGACGCCGGCGCCGGCGCCGTTGATCGCGTTGATGACGTCCTCGATCGTGTTGCACTGGGAGAGGTTGACGGTGTAGGTGGCGCCGCCGTTGGTGATTTGCAGTCCGTGGGTCAGGTCCAGGTTGCCGCCGTCGACGTCGGCCAGGGGGGTGGTCAGGGTCAGGGCGGGGTCCAGGGCGGCGCCCTGGATAAAGCCGTTGCTGGATTGGCCGAGGATCCCCAGCTCGTTGGCCGTCACGCCGCCGCCGATCTCGCTGATCGACAAGGCACTGGATTGGCCGGCCACCGGCACAAGCTGGACGTCCAAGCCGGTGTTGGTGACGGTGACTTGCAGGGTGCGGCCCGGCGGCGCGGCGGCGCTGATCAGATTGGCCACGTCGCCGACGGTCTGGGCGCCGCTGAGATCGACGATGCTCTGCTGCCCGTTGCCGTCGGTGATGGCGATGCTGCCCAGGCTGACGCCTTGTCCGAGGCGGAGATCGGCCAGCGGGGTGTCGGCGGTGACGCTGGGATTGAGATCGGCGCCGTCGGCCGGCGTGGAGACGGCGCCCAAGGCGTCGTCGCCGGTGACGTTGCTGTCGAACTGGGTGTTGGCGGCGGAGAAGCTGGTGAGTTCCTGGTTGTTGCCGTTGTACTGGATGTCGCCGTTGGCCAAGGTGGTGAAGGGCGCGACGGTGGTATTGGACCCGCCGAAGAGGTAGCGGCCGTTGAACTGCTCGTTGCCGAGGTTCATCAGGGCCTGGATGTCCTGCTGGATTTGCTCGGCGGCGGCGCTGCGCTGCTGGTCGGTGACGTCCGTGCCCATGACGGACAGGGCGGTCGCCTGCGCCTGCGACAGCAGGTTCGACATGCTCGACATCGCCGAGTCGGTGGTGGTCATGTAGGCCTGGTTGGCGCTGATGTTGGTCGCCATTTGCTGGTTGACGCTCAACTGGCTCTGCAGGTTCATGATCCGCATGGCCGCGATGGGATCCTGGCTAGCCACGGAGACGGCCTTGCCGGTGCTCAACTCGTTCTCGATGTTGAGCATGTCGTTCTGGCTGGCGTTCAGTTCGTCCAGGAGCCGTTGCTGGACGTACAGGTCGCTGATGTTGGAGGTGGGGATGCCGCTGATGGACAGGCTCATGGCTTGCTCACAGAGGAACTGGAAGGCAGGAGTTAGGGGTAAGGAGTTAGGGGGTAAGGAGTTAGAAGCTAGGAGTTAGGAGTTAGGAGGAGGAAGTCGGCCGCCATTCTGACTCCTGACTCCTGACCTTATATCTGCGTTAACAGTTGCAGCAGGCTTTCCAGGGTGCTGATATAATGGGCGGTGGCCTGGTAGTCCGCCTGGTAACTCATCATCTTGATCGTCTCCTCGTCGATGCTCACGCCGCTGGTGGCCAACTGCTGGTTGCTCAGCGACTGGGCATAGGCGTCGGCGCTGGCGGCCGTGCTTTGGGCCTGTGCCGAGCCCTGCGTCACGTTGTTCACCATGTTGTTGTACAGGTCGGTCAGCGTGTTGCCGTTCTGCGAGGCCAAGGACTGGTTGGGAAACTGCGCCAACTGGACGGCGTTGTTCGTGTCGGCGCCGATGCCGCCCTGGCTGGCGGCAAACAGCGACGGGTTGTTAAGCACGTCCGGATTGACGCCGATGTCCAACGCCGTCGTACCCGAAAAGAAGGTGTTGATCCCCAACGCGGTCAGCACGCCGCTGCTGTCGTTGGCGAAGGAAAACTGCGCGCTGGGCGAGGTGGCGGCGATCGTCAGCCGGTTGTCGCTGCCGATGCTGGCCGAAATGCCGTTGACGCCGTTCAGCGCGGCCGCCAATTGCGCGAGCGTCGTGTTTCCTGTGGAACCGCTGAGATTGACGTTGATGTTGCTGGTCTGCGTCAAACCGGTGGCCTGGTTGGTGACGAGCACCTGGAACGATCCGCTCGTGGGGGGAAAGGCCAGGCCCGTGGCATTCAGCGCCTGGTTCGGATCGTTGACGGCGAACTCGCTGGTGGCCGTGGTGTAGCCGCTGAGCCCCTGGCCGCTGGCGTAAACCTGGTTGAATCCCGAAATCAGCGTGTCGGCGAACTGGTTCAGGCCGTTGAGGAACGCGGGGAGCATGGTATCGCGGGCGTTGAGCAGTCCGGCCAACTCGCCCGAGGACGGGCTGAGCAGCGCGTTGGTGCCGGCGATGCGGAGATCGGCCACCGTCTGCCCGCCGTCGGACCGCAGGCTCTGCGTGACGCTTTGCACGTTCCCCTCGGAGACGAGGCACTCGCCGCCGAGGTACACGGAGAAGGAGCCGTCGGACTGCTGGACGGCCTGGGTGCCGATCAACTGGGAGAGGCTCTGCATGGCCTGGAGCCGCTGGTCGTCCAACCCCACGGCGTCGCTGCCGTTGGGATTGCCCCCCGTGGCGTTCTCGATTTGCAGGTTCAGGGCGCCGATCTGGCTGGTGAGGCTGTTGATCTCCGGGGCCATGTTTTCGACGTCGGTGTTGACGTTGCTGCGGAGCAACTCGGCCTGGCTGGCCATCTGGTTGATCGTGGTCGTCAGCGACTGGCCCTGCAAGACGGTGAGATTGAGCACCGAGGCGTCGCCGGGCTGGTTGAGGATGTTGTCGATGCTGGAGAAGAAGGAATTCATCGAGGTGCTGAGATTGCTGCTGTTCAGCGCCCCGACGACGCTTTCCAATTGCGAGTAGGTGCTCTCCATGCTGTCGGCGTTGGCCTGATCGGCGGTCGCGCTCCGCAATTGGGATTCCAGGAAGTTGTCGATCTTCTCCGTGATCGCCTGCACCTGGACGCCGGTGCCCAGCAGCAGGTTGCCGTACTGCTGCGGCGCCGAGGGAGCGACCTTCATCTCCTCGTCGATATAGCCCGGCGTGTTGGCGTTGGAGATGTTCTGGCCCACGACTTGCAGGCCAATGTCGTTGGCCAGCAAGGAATTGCCGGCCATCTGGATGGAACTGAACAGCGACATCGTTTCTCTTACCTACGGTCTGTGTGCCACGGCTGTGTCAGCCGTGTTGCTCTGCCGTCGGCGCGGTTTGCACGGCTGGGACAGCCGTGGCACTGCATCAGCCCCAGCTAATTATCTAGTCTGCGGAAATTTGCGAGCCTGTGCAATTCCACTGGCTTAGCTAGCCTGCCTGATCCACCAAGGCGCCACCGGCGGCAATCAGCCGTCTCTCTCCATATGTCGGCTGGAGACGACCGCCGGTCGCGATAATCTCCAGAAGTTGCGCGAGGTGCAACAAGGTCCGTTGCACGACCACCCAGTTGACGAGGTTTTGT
Source organism: Thermoguttaceae bacterium (assembly GCA_052139835.1). GTDB lineage: Bacteria > Planctomycetota > Planctomycetia > Pirellulales > Thermoguttaceae > JBKQVT01. Next base: position 8,872 of record JBKQVT010000146.1, on the reverse strand, counting down.
TGCTGCAGGAGTCGGCTGCGGCGGCGGACCAGGTCGACCCGTTGGCGGAGGGCCTGGCCCTCGGCCGAGGGCAGCCGCTCCGCCATGGCCTTGATGTTTTTGGCGGGCAGCCCTTCGCGGGCGGCGCGGGCGAGCAACTCCTGGCGGCGCCGCAGGCAGTCCTGCACCTCGTCGATCCAGCGCTGCTCTTGGGGGCCGGTGGCCGAGAGCCCTTTGACGTCGGCGGCGGCGAGGAGCTGCAGCTTTTTGCTGAGGATGGCCAGGAGTTCGTCCTGGCCGGCCAACAGGTCGCTCAACAGCGCGGCCAGTTCGTCTTCCAAAGAGGGTTGCATCCGTTTGCCTTTCGTTAGCGGCGTCCCAAAGAGAACAAGTGGTACATCGGTGCGGTGAATTGGTCGGCGCTGGTCTGGCTGAGTTTCTGTCCCAGCACCTGGTCGAGTTGTTGCGTGAAGACCTCTTCGGCGCGGCCGCCGTTGAAGTAGGCGGGCGTGCCCAGGGTGCTCCGCATCGACTTGAGCATCTGGCCGTAAAACGTCTCGCCCACGAAGTTGTCGAAGGCCTTGCGGAGCCGGGGATTGTCGCTCCCGGCGGCCGGCGCCTTGGCGCCGGGCATCGTGAGACCGGATGTCTTGGCGGCCGCCTGGCCGGTCATCTCCAGAAGGTTCGCTGGCCCTGTACTGGCTTGGATTTTCATGGCTTTTTCCTCGATGGTGGGCGATGCCCGCCCTACTCGATCAGCAATTGTCCGTGGAGTTTGCCGTCGCGATTGAGCCCCTTGATGATTTCGATGATGTCGCTGGTGGGGACGTGGATGGCGTTGAGGGCCTCGACGAGGGCCTTGAGCTTGGGGGCGCCGGGATCGACGGGATCGACGGCGACGAAGGGTCGGGCCCCCGAGGTCGTGCCGCCGGCGGTCTCGATGACGATGTTCTTGTGAGTGATCGCCACGGAGCCGATTTCCACGTCGCCGCTGATGATGACGCTGCCGGCCCGCTCGTTGACCACCACCCGCGCGCCGGTCCGCGGCTCCATCAAGGGCAGCGCCAGCACCTGGGAGACGAACGACACCGGGTCGTCGGCGTACTGCCGCGGAATGACGACCTCGATGTTGCCCTGATTGATGGCCCGCGCCATGGGGGCCGAGCTGCTGGTCTGCATCCGCATCTGGCTGTTGATGACCTCGACGACGTCCTCGGCGACCTGGAAGTCGGCGTGGTTCTTCTCCAGCACCAGCGTGATCTTGCCGTCCTTGGTGAAGAGGTTGAAGAACTCCTCTTCCAAGCGGCAGCCGTCGTGGACGCGGCCGGTGGTCGGCTGCGCGGGATCCTCCAGCGTGATCGGACCCTCGGCGAAGGCGAAGACGCGGTGATTGCGCGGATCGGGACCGATCAGCGGCGTCAGGAACAAGCGTCCCCCGGCCAGGCTCTTCGCCGAACCCACCGAGCTGACGACGCAATCGAGCTTGTCGCCTTGGCGAGCCCCCGCGCCGGGGACCGTCGCCGTGACGATCACCAGCGCCACGTTCTTGGTGTCTTTCAGCTCGGTCAGGCCGGCCTTGCTGGTGGGCATGTCCATCACGCTCATCACCTTGGCCAGGCTGCGGATGGTAGGCAGGTAGGTGCCGGCGTCGCCGGTCCCCTTCAGGCCGACCACGATCCCCAGCCCTTGCAGCGTGTTTTCTTCCTGCCCCTTGATGCGGCAGATGCTCTTCAGCGTCATCCGCGCTTCGGCCGGCCCGGCGGCCCAGCAGGCCGCGGCCACGGTCAGCGCCAGCAAAGTTCCCATTCTACGTTTCATGGTTCCACTTCCTTTGGCCGTGTCGTCGTCGCGTAGGAGTTAGGAGTTAGGAGTTAGAAGTTAGAAGTTAGAAGTTAGAAGTTAGAAGTTAGAATGGCGGCGCGGTAGGCGTTCAGCAGGTCTTGAAACGACTTCGCCGGTTTTCTCATGCCGATTCCTCCCTTCTTACTCCTAACTTCTAACTCCTAGCTTCTAACTCCCAAAACTAGAAGGGCTGCCACTTGTCCAACCACTTCAGCGCCCAACCCTGGCGATAGCTGTCGCGGACCTGTCCGCCCTGCTCCTTGTCGATCCGCAGCGCCGCCACGCTGTCGCTGATGATCGTGTTATTGGGCAGGACGTCGTTGGCGCGGCACTCGCCGCTGAGCGAGAACTCCCACACCTCCTCGTTGGTCTTGATGCTGCGGTGCCCTTCCAGGACCAGGTTGCCGTTGGGGCGAATATCGACCACCTCGCAGGCGATGTGGAACTTCACCGCGTCGCTGGTCGTCAAGGTGCCGTGGGCTTGAATTTTGTTGTCGATTTCGCCGCGGATGTGCGGGGCGCCGCCCGATTGCGGGTCATCCACCACCTTGCGCAGGCCCTTCAGCAGGATCCAGTTGGGCAGTTGCAGGTCGCCGTAGCCCGTCTTCTTGCGGTCCAATTCGTGGTCGCTGCTCATGATCGACTTGTCGTCGACCAGGACGGTCACCAGGTCGTGGAGTTTCACCACCCGGTTTTCCTCCGCTCTCTGATAGGTCCACGACACGTCGGTCAGCGTCATGGCGCTGCGTTGCGGGGCGCCCATGAGGCTGGAGTTCTGCGCCCGCGCCTCGCGGGGCATGAAGGCCAGCGCAGCGACGGCGCCGCAAGCGGCCAGCACAATCAAGCAAGACGATTTGACCATGGAAGTCTCCTTTGCTGTCCTTTGTAGTGTGATTTTCCTCTAGCGTTCGCCGAGCGTGGCGGGCTGGCCGGACTGCGACACTTCGGCCCGCGGCGCGCGGACAAAAACTTCCACCTCGCGGATGCCGCTGACGCGGGCGAAAAAGGTGCTGCGGTCGGTCAGCGTCTCGACCGCCACCAACTCGCCTTCGCCGCCGTCGTCGCGGGCCCGCGCCATGGTGCGGATGCGGATGCCGGCGGCCCGCGCGTAGACGCTGACGACCTCGCCGCGCCGCACCAGGAGTTGCGGCCGGACGGCGTCCTGCGTCAGCGGCTTGCCCGCCGCGATCGCGGCGGTCGTCTCTTTGCCGATCACGTCGGCGATGGCATGGAAGTCGCCGCCGCCGCCGTCAACCGCCGCGTGCGCCATTTCCACGTCGCTTGGATGAATCACCATCCCCCGCCCCAACGCCCGGGCGGCCACCACCACCGTGGCCGGCAGCGACACTTGGGCATCCAGCGTGAAGCGCAGCGGACCCTTGGGCGACGTGACCGAAACGGTGAATTGCTGGGCGCCGATCCAGGGCGGGCTGCCGCCGGAAATCGTCAGCTTCCGGCCGCCCTCGGCTACCGCGTGGGCGTCGGCGTCGCTGAGCTGGGCCTCCACGATCCACTGCCCCCCGGCCTCGGCGTGCTCCCGGAGGTACTGTGCCACCGCTTCGCAGATGCGTTGGTTGATCTTCCGCACGGCGGCGACCGGCAGGGCCGCGGCCGCCGGGGCCTCGGTCCGAGCGGCCTGAACCCGCCCCTGCACCGTGACCTGGCTGGAGCCGGAGAAACTGTGCTCGGTCAGGTTGACGCCCCGCAAGACCAGCAGGTCCTGCAACTCGCGGACCTGGAGAAATCGCTGCTGCGGCGCCAGGGGGGCGGGAAACAACTCGATGGCCGCCAGGCGATCGGCCTGCCGGCGGTCGGCGGTGAAGATTTCGGCCACGTCGCCCAGCTTGACCACTGGGCCCGTGGCCGTGCACTGCGCCCGCAGGCGGACTTCCGCCGCGGTCGCCGTGCCCGCGGCAAACCAGGCCGCCGCCAGCGCCGCCGCGCAGACCATCCGGCGGACGCCCGGGGGTGGCCGCCGGCCGACAGAAAAAACCCAAGCCAAGCGTGTAGTCGTCATAAGGCGTTAGTAGCTCCGCATGTTCGAGATCGTTTGCATGACTCCGTCGGCGGCCTTGATCACCTGGGAATTCATCTCGAAGGCCCGCTGCGTGGTGATCAGGTTGATCAACTCGGTGACCGGCTGGACGTTGGACGATTCGAGCATGTTCTGCTGCGTGGTCCCCACGCCGTTGGTGCCGGGATTGGTCAAGATCGGCGCGCCGGAGGAGTCGGTCTGGGAGTACAAGTTCTCGCCCAGGTTCAGCAGGCCCTGCGGATTGATGAAGGTGGCCAATTCGATCTGGCCCACCTGATTGAGCGTCTGGTTGTTGGCCTGGCGGACGGAAACCATTCCCTCCGGACTGATGACAATGGCGGTCGCATCGTTGGGGATGGTGATGGTCGGCTGCAAGAGCCGTCCGATGTTGGAGTCGCCCAGGACCAGGTTGCCGTTGGCGTTCTGCGAGAGGTTGCCGGCGCGGGTGTAATACGTGTTGCCGTTGGGATCCAGGACCTGGAGGAAACCGGTCCCTTGAATGGCCACGTCCAACTGGTTGCCGGTCTGCTGCATGGAGCCTTGGGAGAAGTCGTTCTGCACGCTTTCCACGCGGGAGCCCATGCCGATGTGAATGCCCGTGGGCGTGTATTGGCCCGAGCTGTCCTGCGAGCCGGGATACTTCAGGTGCTCGTAGATGAGGTCCTCGAAATTCGCCCGCCCTGCCTTGAAGGCCGTGGTTTGCATGTTCGCCAGGTTGTTGGCCACGACGTCCAGCGAGTTTTGCAGGGCGGTCATGCCGGTGGCGGCGGTGTAAAGCGATTGCACACTCATGGTCGACTCGAAGGTTAGGGATTTGGGGATTTGGGGATTTGGGAAGCGAGCCGGGGGGTTTATCCCCCCGGTTTCCCCACGCTGTCGCTGTCCCGTGTTCTCAGCGTTTCCGTGGCGAGTTTTCTTGCTTCCTCTGAAACGTTTCCGGGGTTTCTACGGTTAAGCCTTCAGCACGCGGTTGATTAAGGCGCTGTGCATCTCGTCCTGGGCCTTGATCATGTTGACGTTGGCCTCGATCAAGCGGGTAGTTTCCAACATGTTGACCAGCTCCGTGGTCGGCTGCACGCCGGAAAGTTCGACGTAGCCGGGGGCGACGGAGCGCTCGGCCGGGGCGACCGCCGGGGTCTCGGCCAGCGGACGGAAGAGGTTCTCGCCCACCTTGACCAGGTCGCCCAGCGACGCCGGTTTGACCAGCCCCAGGTTCTGCGTGTTGCCGTCCTGTTGGAGCGTCCCGCTCTCGGTGATTTCCCAGCGGCCGGCGTCGGGAGTGATGGTGATGGGGGTGCGGTTGTCGCTAAGGACCGGGTAGCCTTGCTGGGTGACCAGTTCGCCGCTGGAAGTGAGACGGAAGTTGCCGGCCCGCGTCAAGTAGTTCGTATCGCCCTTGCGGACCAGAAAGAACCCGTCGCCGCGGATGGCCAGGTCGGTCGGGCCGTCTGTCCGCTTCAGGGGGCCGGGAGAGAAATCGGTCTTGGTCTCCTGGAACTGGACGCTGCCCAGGTCGTCCGACCCGGCGGTGCGGGGCGAGGAAGTCCCCTGCCCCATGGCCTCGGCGTAGCGCGACTGGATGATGGCCAAGTCACGCTTAAAGCCGGGGGTATCCACGTTCGCCAGATTGTTGGCGATGACCTCCAAACGTTGGATTTGGGTCGCGGCGCCGTCGGCGGAGATATAAAGCCCGTGGGGCATGACCGTGCATCAGTTGGTCGGGCCCCCCCGCAGAACTTTTTTGCCGCCGGAAGAGGCGGCGGCCGTCTGCTTGAGCAAGATGCGTGCCGAACCAACAAGGCGCGCTGGCTCGATTCCCGCATTTCAACCCTAAACCGGCAGGCAGCCAAGGACTTACACCTTCTTGCCCCCCGGCGGCCAACGGGTCTTTCCCGCCGCCTCCGCCACGCACCGGCGGCGCAGTTCTTGCCGAGCCGGGGCGCAGAAACCGCCGATCGTGATACAATTCAGCGGGCGGCGCGTGGCGTCGCTGGACATGGCCCACCGAACGCCTGTCCCTGGTGGGCCATGCCCACCCTACGGATGCTCCGCAACAGAAACGAAGGTGCAGTCATGGCCTGCCATCACCTCAAAGAGCTATACGACCTTTGCCGAAGGCACGATTTGAAGCTCAGCAGCACAGATTTGATCCGCATCGTCTGCCCGAAGTGCGGCGTGCAGGAGGTCTGTCCGTCGATACTGATGGAGCAGTATGAGTCTCGTCATGCCGACGAGCGGGAGGATAGGGATGCGGAGGGTGATACGAAGGCGGAGGGCGGAGGGCGGAAGGGGGAGGGAACGCCTGCTAATCCCTAAATCCCCAAATCCCCAGCCCCCAATCCCCCTCTTCCTCCGTGCCCTCAGTAACTCCGCGGTTGGTATCACGCCTAGGAGTTCGGGGGGTGATTGTTGTGTTAGGCGGTCATGGGTTTTTCGCCAGGCGAAGACAAGAATCCGCAGTCAAACGCTTGACCGGCCGAGAATTTGGTGGATAATGAATTGTTTGGCATCCACAGCGCTGCCCCACCTGTAGGGACTCGTTCCCGCCGCTGCACCCTGATTGCGGCGCTGTGTGGGTCGCATCCGGCCGACCCCGCCGGCTTGGTTCGTGTGCGGGTGGCGCCGGCTGTACGAGAAGAGGTATTTCCCAGCAATTTTCACGATTTTTGGGCGTGGCGGCCTTCGCCGCCACGGGTGCGTGACGTGGCTCCCAGCGAGCCGAGCACTCCCAGAATCACGAAACCCCACTTAGCGAGATGGAGTGGTATTCATGCGGAACGTTTTTGAAGCGATCCTGGAAACTGGACACGACGAGGACTTTGTCCCCGCCGACGACCATACGGATTTCAAGTGCACCGATGCCCCCGCCGGCTCGAAGGCCAAGCTCGACATCCTGGCCGAGCGCGTCCTGCGGGGAGTGCCGCTGTGGCATCCCGAGGACCGGTCCGATTACAGTGGGCTGACCGGCGCGGTCCGCCCGCGGAGTTGAAGCCCCGCACTGCCAGCGGGTTTCCCTAGCGAAATAACCTGAACGAGGGGTGACATGGCCACGCGGGCGTGGCCATGTGTCGCTTGTGGACCACGGCCTGTGCCACGACCATGCTTCGCACGGTGCCCGGCTTGTCCAGCAGTGCGAAAACACGGGTGGACAAGCCACCCGTGGCACCCGCCGACCGCAGGGCGCTACGGAAGGCCGCGGAGCGAGTCGAGAATCCTCGCGATCGTGGGCATCACGTCTTTCCGGTCGTCGTCGTGGTACTCGATGACGCAGGCGACGCTGAAGTTCGGGCCGCCCAAGACGCAGACCACGCAGGAGTGGCCCACACCGCGGGCGTCCTTATAGCGGACGATCGTTCCCTGGCCGGCGGCGCCGGCAAACTTCGCTTGGAAGGGCTTGCCCACCTCCGGCTTCTCGTCGTGGTGCAGCTTGACCACGGCGTCGATCCGCGATTTGAGCACCTCGTCCTGGTCCTTGGCCTCCAGCGGCCCGCCCAGGTCGGTCAAGAGGACGTTGAAGCCCAGTTGATGCCGGATTTCGATGGTCCGCTGCCGAGCGCCACGGTCGTCGAAGACGTTGGCCGGCATGTCGTATTCCAGTCCGACCGTGTTGAGGCGCAGCACTTGGGTGGGGGCGATCCGCACGGCGAGTTCGTAGCTGACGCCGGGCTTCTTCGCGCTCTGGACCTTGGTGGCGCGATCGGCTTCCACGCGGAAGCTCTCACCGTTGATCAGCACCTCGTACGTGGTGGGAAGGGCCGGAACCGCCTGCTCGGCGGCCGCCGCCCCGCGGCCAGCCGTCAAAAACAGGACGCACACGCAAGCCAGAATCGCTCGTGCCATGGTGGTCTTGGGTCTTAGGACTTGGGTCTTGGGTCTTGGGTCTTGGGTCTTGGGTCTTGGGTCTTGGGTCTTGGGGCCGCGAGTTCCTAAGTCCTAAGTCCCAAGACCTAAGACCCAAGACCTAAGCCCCCCTTCCCTACCACCCTACCAGAAGTGGGGCCAAAATGCAAAGAAAAACACGGGGCCTCCCCTGGCAGACCGGGCCGCTTCATGGCAAGATGGCAGGCGAAGGGCATGGGGACTAGGGACTGGGGATTTAGGGATTAGCAGGCGTTCCTTCCCCCTTCCGCCCTCCGCCTTCCGCCTTCGAAATATGGACGACATGAAACTCTTTAGCGGACGTGCCCATACGGACCTGGCCCGACGCGTGTGCGAGTACCTGGGCTTGCCCTTGGGCCGCGCCGTGATGGGCAATTTCCCCGACGGGGAAATTTCCTGCAAGATCGACGAGGACGTCCGCGGCCGCGACGCCTTCGTCCTCCAGCCCACCTGCCCGCCGGTCAACGAAAACCTCATGGAATTGTTGATCATGATCGAGAGCCTGAAGCGGGCCAGCGCCGATCGCATCACGGCGGTGATCCCGTATTTCGGCTACGCCCGCCAGGACCGCAAGGACGAAGGCCGCGTGCCCATCACGGCCAAGCTGGTGGCCAACATCATCACCCGCGCCGGGGCCGACCGCGTCCTGACCATGGACCTGCACGCCGCCCAGATCCAGGGCTTCTTCGACATCCCGGTGGATCATCTCTATGCCGCCCCGGTGATCGACGACCACTTCCGCGCCCTGGGACTGGCCGAGGAGGACCTGGTGGTGGTCAGTCCCGACGAGGGGAGCATCAAGCGGGCGTTGGCCCACATGGGCCGGCTGGGCGGACGGCTGGCCATCATCGACAAGCGTCGCAGCAGCGCCGAAGAGACCCGCCAGGCCCACGTCATCGGCACGCAAGTGGAGGGCAAGACGGCGTTGATCTTCGACGACATGATCAGCACCGCGGGCTCGATTTGCGGCGCCGCCCAGGTCATGCACGACGCCGGGGCGAAGCGGATCTTTTTGGCGGCGACGCACGGCCTCCTCGTCGGCGGGGCGATCGAGCGGATCGCCGCGGCCCCGATCTCCGCCCTGGTTATCACGGACACGGTTCCCTTGCCGCCGGAAAAGGCCAGTCCACGGATTAC
>JBKQVT010000145.1:0-27765 GCA_052139835.1 Thermoguttaceae bacterium | reverse complement strand
GTCATACGGCGCGCTGGGCCAGCGCTCGTAGTTTTCTCGACCGAGGAGAAACTGGAGGGCATCCGCTCGGAGGGTGGATAATGCGCCGTCAACCATCGGGGAAAGCATCAATACCCCTGCTTGTCGTCTCGCCATCAAAAGGCTTGCAAAACTAAGTTGGTGAATTCCGTAGGACGGCCTTCCCAGTCCGTCTGCAAAGCGACGGGCCGACCATGGGTGCACGGTGCCCGAGCCCGTCCTACGGTGCCCGGGGATTGGGCGAAATGCGGCAGTTATGTCGGACTTCGATCCAGTATACCTGAATGCAGGGGGCGTGTCTGGAGCGATTTCGCACTTTTCTGCGCGGCTGGCCCGTCCAAGAGAGGGTCACCAAAAAAAGCTGCGTGCGGTTTCGCAATCAAGCGGAACCGCACGCGGCCACGAATCCGTGACGCAGAGTCTAATCCAGGAACCCGACCAACTCCTGGCTGCGGCTGGGCTGCTGCAGCTTGCGGACGGCCTTGGCCTCGATCTGGCGGATGCGTTCGCGGGTGACTTTGAAGATGTGGCCCACCTCCTCCAAGGTGTAGCTGTAGCCGTCGCCCAGGCCGTAACGGAGCTTGATGATCTCGCGCTCGCGGTAGCTCAAGGTCTTCAGCACCTTGGCGATGCGGCTGCGCAACATGCCGTGCGTGGCGCCGATGGCCGGACTGCGGGCGCAGCCGTCGGGCAGCAGGTCGCCGAAATGGCTGTCCTCGCTGTTGCCCACCGGACGGTCGAGGCTGATGGGATAGCGGCTCATGGCCAGCACGCGGCGGGCCTCGTCGACGCAGGTCTCGCTGGCCCGCGCGGTCTCCTCGATGGTGGGCTCGCGGCCCAGCTTCTGCAAGAGCCGCCGCGAGACGGTCCGCACCCGCGACATGGTCTCGACCATGTGGACGGGGATGCGGATGGTGCGGCTCTGGTCGGCCACGGCGCGGGTGATGGCCTGGCGGATCCACCAGGTGGCGTAGGTGCAGAACTTGAAGCCGCGGCGGTACTCGAACTTGTCGACCGCCCGCATCAAGCCCGCGTTGCCCTCCTGGATAAGATCGAGGAAGCTCAGGCCGCGGTTGCGATATTTCTTGGCGATGGAGACCACCAGCCGCAGGTTGCCTTCGGACAGCCCGCGCTTGGCCTCCTGGTATTGCTCGTAGATGGCCTTGAGATAGCGGACGCGGTTGCGGAGGCTGGCCGGCGATTCCTGGGTGATGCGGAGGATATTGCGGAACTCGGTGACCCAGGGTTCGCGCTGCTGGGGGCGGCCCTTGGCCTTGCGGTGCTCGTCGACGCGGCTCTTCAGTTCGTCCACGCGGCGGCTGAACTCATCGAGCGTCTTGATCATGGGCTCGATGCGCTGCGTGCGCAGACCCAACTCTTCGACGAGGCGGACGGCGCGGCGGCGGCGGCGGCCCAGGCGGCGCCACGCGCTGCGGCGCTGCGCTTCCGGCCGCGAGCGGCTGGTGGCCACGTTGTAGTCGTGCTGATTGCGCTTCAGCAGCGTCTCCAGCGTCCGCAGGTTGGTGGGCAGGCGGCCGAGGATCTGGTACTTCTCCAACTGGTCGGTCACCGAGACCTGCACGGTGCGGTCGAAGGGCAGATCGCCCTCGTGCACCCGGCGCAGCACTTTGAACGCCGACTGCATCACGTAATCGCACTCGAGGACCCGGCGGCGGAACCGCGCCCGCGTGAGCTCGATCTGCCGGGCCAGGGTCACTTCCTCCTGGCGGCTCAGCAGGGGGATCTCGCCCATCTGCGTCAAGTACATGCGGACCGGATCATCGGACCAGGTCTCGTCCTCTTCCACGCCTTCCAGGAGCCCGTCGACGTTGACGTCCAGGTCGAGTTCGAGTTCGGCGCCGATTTCCGGAACGACGTGGGCGAGGTCTTCCACTTCGGCATCGTCGAAGTCGATAGCCACGTCCTCGACCAGCTCTTCGATCGACGCCTCCTCTACCCGCGAGGCCGGATCGTCGTCCAGTTCGTCCAACAGTGCGTCGTACAAAGCAGTCCTCCTCCAATCAAACCAGCCGTGACAAGCGGCAAACCAAGCGACGGGCTGTCCAGTCGTTCCCCTCGGCAAGCGTGACCCAAGCCGGCAAGCGCAGACCACGAGCCTTCCTAGACAGAGACTCCCTCCAATCTATCATTATGCCACCGACGGGCACGGAAAGCCACGAAATTCTACCACCCATTTTTCGCCCTGCCGTGGGCACCCGCAATTTGGCAAGAGATTCGGTCTGCGGCAACACTGCCAGGGCTCAAACGGCCGGCAGGCGTCGGGGGCGGAAACGAGGCCGCGGACATCCCAAAACCCCGTGGTCCGGTGATGTTCTCGGAGGAGCATCCCGCGGCCCGCCAACATACGCGAAACAATCCATTGTAATTGCTCGCGGCTGAGAGTCCAGTCCTTTGCCCAGGCCAAGGAGTGGTCGCGAACGTGAAATCGAGCTTTTTTTGGGGAAAATTGGCCAATTTTGGCAAGGCAGGAAAGACGTTCCCCTCTTTCGTGCCCCCAGCCTTCGGTGCCCAACTCGTCAATCGCCCGGCCAACGTGTACACTGAATCCATGACGCCTTCGGGGACCAATCGGGTGAAAGCCGGATATTTATTGCCTTGTTCGTGCGGGGCCAAGATCGTCGTCGAGCCGCGGCAGGCGGGCCAGACCGTCCATTGCGCCTGCGGCAAGTCGCTCACGGTCCCCACCATGCTGGAGATGGCCAAACTCGAACGTGCTGAGGCGGTCGAGGATCGTGCCCAGGGCAAGAATCCACCAGATTGGGGAGTGCCCCAGATATTGATCGTCCTGGGCATCGTCGGCTTGCTCGTGGCGGGGGCGTTTGCGGCCATCGCGGTGCACCTCCGGCCGCCGCCCCGGATTTGCGACCTGAACCCTGAAACGGTCCAGCGGGAGATCCAGCGCGAGGTGGAGCGATGGCCCGCGGTCAAGGTGGTGCTGGAATACTGGAACATGAAGAAGCAGGGGCTCGGCCGGGGCATTTTGGCAGCCGAGGATATTTACAACCGAAACCTCGCCATCTACCATCTGTGGTGGGGCATCGCAGCGGCCGTCGGTCTGTTGGGCGTGGGATTGCTGTGGGCTGGGGTGACGCGTCGTCGGGCCCTCATGAGACCCTAATGATCGGTGACAATTAGCTGTCACCCCCCTTGCATATCGCTGCCCCGCTTCGTATCCTGAAGTATCCTTCCGTTTCGCTCCCGCCCCCGCTCCGCTCCGCTGAAGAAGCATCCATGAAAGCCGCCTACATCGAGAAGGTAGGGCCGCCGGAAAATATCCGCTTTGGCGACCTGCCCAAGCCCAAGCCGTCGGGCAGTCAAGTCCTGGTCCGCGTGAAGGCCGTGGCCGTCAATCCCATCGACACCTACATCCGCTCGGGGATGTATGCCGCGGAATTGCCCAAGCCGTTCATCGTCGGCTGCGATCTGGCGGGCGTGGTCGAGGCGGTGGGGCCCGACGTGGTGCGGTTGAAGGCGGGCGATCGCGTCTGGGGCAGCAACCAGGGCCTTTTGGGCCGCCAGGGCAGCTTCGCCGAGTTCGCGGCCGTGGACGAGTGCTGGCTCTATCCGCTCCCCGAGGGCGTCGCCGAGCGCGACGCGGCGGCCATCGCCCTGACCGGGCTGACGGCCCACTTGGGATTGTTCCGCGATGCGCAACTGAAGGTCGGGGAAAAGGTCTTCGTTCACGGGGGCTGCGGCGGCGTGGCCTCCTGCGTGGTGCAGATGGCCCACGCCATCGGTGCCCGCGTGCTGACCACCGCCGGCAGCGACGAGAAGCTGCAGAAGTGCCGCGGCCTGGGCGCCAACGTGGTGATCAATTACAAGACGGGCGACGTGGACGCGGCCCTGGCGAAGTTCGGCCCCATCGACGTCTGGTTCGAGAACCTCCGCGAGCCGAACCTGGAGCGGGCGGTCGGGCAGTTGGCGATGCGGGGCCGGATCGTGCTGATTGCCGGCCGCGATGCCCGCCCCGTCTTCCCCGTGGGACCGTTCTACATCAAGGATGCCGTGGTCCGCGGCCTGGCCATGTTCAATGCCCCGGCCGAGGAACAGCGCAAGAGCGCCGCCGAGATCAATCGCTGGCTGGCCAAGGGGAAGTTGCGGCCGGTGATCGGCCGGGTGATGAAGCTCTCCGAGGCCGCCGAGGCCCATCGCCTCCAGGAGGAAAGCACGCTGAAGAAGAAGGGCGGCCTGCTGGGCAAGATCGTGCTGGAGGTTTGAAATAAGGGGGAAGGCGGAGGGCGGAAGGGGGAAGGACGCGCTGACGCGGAAGCACGCGTTTCCAGTCTTCCTTCCCCCTTCCGCCCTCCGCCTTCCGCCTTAGCCTGTCCCTCCCCCTTCCGCCCTCCGCCCTCCGCCTTCCTCCAGCACCGCCTTGACCAGTAGCGGCCAGGCGATGGTGGCGTCGCAATGGACTTCGGCGAAGCGCCCCCCCTCCTCGACGCTGAGAAACTTGCCCCAGGAGACCCCTTCCGTGTAGGTGCAGCCGCTCAGGCCGCCCCAATGCACGGGCTCCGGGCAGATCCGCACGCCGTAGCGGAAGCGCGGCACCGGCAGCTTGGTCCCCAGGCGCATGTTGATGATGTCGCTGAAGGGGCCGGCCTGCTGCGCCCAATTGCGGGGCACGCCGCCGCCGACGGTGAAGATACCGAGCCGCCCCGCGCGCTGTATCCGCCGGGCGTAGTCGCAAAGGTCCAGGAACGGATTGAACGACGGCACGCGGGAGAAGAACGCCTCCAGGTCGGCCTCGTCGCCGGGGCGATATCCCTGGCCGAGGCAGAAGGTGGCCACGTCCAGGCCCAATTCGGAATCGGTCATGGCCGGGACATAGACCGGCACGTCGCGGCGGAAGGCGCAGCCCAGGATGCTGGGCATCTGCCCCTTTTCCACCAGCTTGCGGCCCAACTCCCGGTTGATTTGCCAGGAACAGGCCGGCCGCGACCAGTCCCAGCCGGAGAGCACCTCGCTGACCAACTCCTGGGCCTGCCAGAAATTGGCCTCCATTTCCAGGGTGTCATAGACACGATTGTAGCCCCAGTCGTAAAGCTGCTTGTCGCCGAGGCGGGGATCGTGCTTGTAGTGCGTGCAGCCGATGGCTTCGGACAGTCCGTGGGCCATCACCGCGCCGGTGCAGACGAGGATCTGGGCCAGGCCGGCGTCGATCATTTCGCAGAGCACGCGGCCCATCTTGCCCACCGTCATGGCCCCGGAGACGGTGACCACGCGGGTGCACTCCCGGTCGTCGGCCATGGCGCGGAGGACCGCGAAGGCCTCGCCCAGCTCCCGACCCCCGAAAGCGGTGCGGGCCATCCGCTCCAGGAGGTCGGCCAGACACTCGGCGCCGCGGATATCCAGCGATTCCAGCGGTTCGAGGCCGTCCTGGCGGCCGTCGTGCAGCGATCGGGTCATGCTTGAAGGCTCCGTGTCGCGCAACTGCGGGGGCGCGGCACACCATCAGCTATTTCAGGGCCTGCCGGCTTAGTTGTCAAGAGGGAGGCGGAATCTTGTCCGAGCGAGCCGCGGGGTTTATCCCCGCGGTTGCGTGGCGCCGGGCATCCGCCGGGATAAACCCGGCGGCGCGCTGTAAACCCGGCGGCTCGCTGGGCTGTCGGCTCGCCGGACCCTTGACCCCGCGGTAGTTTCAGGACAAAATCGAGGTTTCCTGCAGCGGGCCCCCCCTTGGCAAAGCTGCGTCGCTCCTACCGCTTGCCCCCGGAGATTGCCGCACCGATGCCGCCGTCGGAGAAAAAGGTCCTCTTCCTGGGCTTTGGGGCGGTCGCGCAGTGCACGCTGCCGATCTTCCTCAAGCACCTGCCCGTCCCGCCGAAGAACATTACCGTGATGGACTTCGAGGACAAGGCCGGCGCCATGGCCCCCTGGATCCAACAGGGGGTCCGCTTCGTCCGCAACCGTGTCGGCCCCGATAACCTCGCCGCCCTGCTGGAGAAGCACTTGGCGGCGGGCGACCTGCTGGTCGACCTGGCCTGGAACATCGACTGCTGCGAGTTGCTCCAGTGGTGTCGCCGGCGGGGCGTGCTCTACATCAACACCTCGGTCGAGGTCTGGAACCCCTACACGGCCGCCGAGAAGAAGCATCCCACCGAAAGGACGCTCTACTGGCGGCACATGAACATCCGCCGCCTGGCGGCCCAGTGGAGCGATCCCGGCCCCACCGCCATCCTGGAGCACGGCGCCAATCCCGGCCTCATCTCCCATTGGACCAAGCAAGGGCTCATCGACATCGGCGAAAACCTCCTGGACGACAAGCGCGTCGCCGGCGCCGCGGCCGAGGAGATCCGCCACTCGATCGACACCGGCAGCTTCAACCGCCTGGCCAGGAGCCTGGGCGTGAAAGTCATCCATTGCAGCGAGCGCGACACGCAGATCAGCGATCGCCCCAAGGAGGTCGACGAGTTCGTCAACACCTGGAGCATCGAGGGCTTTCGCGAGGAGGGGATTACGACGGCCGAGATGGGCTGGGGCACCCACGAACGGGAACTGCCCGAGTTGGCCTGCCAGCACCAGGACGGCCCCCGAAACCAGATCTGCCTGGACCGCATGGGCATCAACACCTGGGTGCGCTCCTGGGTCCCCCACTACAACATCCACGGCATGGTCATCCGCCACGGCGAGGCCTTTTCGATCTCCGATTTCCTCACCGTCCGGGAGGACGGCCGGGCCGTCTATCGCCCCACCGTCCATTACGCCTATTGCCCCTGCGACGCCGCCTTGGTCTCGCTGCAGGAGATGCGGGGATATGACTACCGCTTGCAGCCCAAGCTGCGGATCATGAACGACGAGATCTGCGGCGGCACGGACGTGCTCGGGGCGCTCTTGATGGGCCACGCCTACAACGCCTGGTGGACGGGCAGCGACCTTTCCATCGAAGAGTCGCGGCGCCTGGTGCCGCACCAGAACGCCACCACCGTGCAGGTGGCCATCTCCGTGGTGGCGGCCGTGCTGTGGATGTTGGCCAACCCGCGGCGCGGCGTCTGCCTGCCCGACCAGTTGCCGCACGATTTCATCCTGAAAATCGCCCGGCCCTACCTGGGCAAGAACCTGTCGCTGGCGGCCGATTGGACCCCACTGCGGCACATCCACGACGCCATGGGCCGGCGGCCGCCCCGCGGCTATGATTTTGACGACCCATGGCAGTTCAAAAACTTTTTAATTGTCGAGGGGATGTGATGCGGAATCACGCCTGCAAACGGCGGAAGAGGCCGCGGTTATTGAAAGACTTTCTCATTGTCGAGGGGATGTGATGCTGACACCGGTTCTGTTGCGTCGTCTGGCCAAGGAGCACGGCACGCCGCTGTTCGTCGTGGACCACGCGATCCTGCGGCGTAACTACGCCCGCTTCAAGCGGCTGCTGCCCCGCGTGCAGGCCTACTATGCCGTGAAGGCCAATCCCGACCCGGCGATCGTCAAGACGCTCTACGAGGCCGGGGCCAGCTTCGACGTGGCCTCGATGCCCGAGTTCCTTATCGTCTACGAGAACATCAAGTCGCTGCCGGCCAAGGCGCGGCAGGACTTCATCTGGGACAAGATCATCTACGCCAACCCCATCAAGGCGAACGAGACCCTGGAGGAACTCGATTCCTACAAGCCGCTGGTGACCTACGACAACGTGGCGGAGGTCGCCAAGATTCGCCGCTGGTCGCCCCATGCCGGCCTGGCGCTGCGGATTCGCGTGCCCAATACGGGGGCGATGGTCGAGCTCTCCTCGAAGTTCGGCGCCGCCCCCGGCGAGGCCGTCGACCTCATCCAGGCGGCCTTCGACGCCGGCCTCGTGGTCGAGGGCCTCAGCTTCCACGTCGGCAGCCAGACGACCAATTACGACAATTTCGCCCAGGCCCTGCAATTGGCCGCCGGGATCTTCCACGAGGCGCGGCTGCGCGGCTTCGAGCGGCTGAACATCCTCGACATCGGCGGCGGCTTTCCCGCCCCCTACAACGAGACCGTCCGCCCCTTCGAGGAATTGGCCCACATGCTCAACGCCGAGTTCAAGCGGCTCTTTCCCCGGCGGATCGAGATCCTGGCCGAGCCGGGCCGCTTCCTGGTGGCCACCGCCGCGGCCGCCGTCGTCAAAATCATCGGCGCCGCGGTGCGCGACGGCAAACCCTGCTATTACGTCGACGACGGCGTTTACCACACTTTCTCCGGCATTATTTTTGACCATTGCCAATATCACCTGCGGGCCTTCAAGAAGGGCCCCCCACGCATCTGCGCGGTCTTCGGCCCGACCTGCGACGCCCTGGACACGATCTCCATCGCCGAGGACCTCCCCGAGCTCGATTTGGGCGATTTCCTCTACAGCGAAAACATCGGCGCCTACAGCCGCGCCTCGTCGACCTACTTTAACGGCTTCCCACCGGCCAAGGTTTTGCATATAAATAGGGATTAGGGAGTCAGGGACTAGGGACTGGGGGCTAGGGACTAGGGGCTAGGGACTGACCGGGGCGTCTGCTTGCGGTTTCGCGTGAATGCCTTCCGCCTTTTTCTAATCCCTAATCCCCAGTCCCTAATCCCTTCTTTCCGGGAGACCTCAACGTGTCCGAACCGCTCGTACCGCGAGAGTGCTTTTTCACCCAAGGCGTGGGCAAGCACCGCAACCAGTTGCAAAGCTTCGAGTTGGCGCTGCGCGACGCCGGCATCGAAATGTGCAACCTGGTGCGGGTCTCCAGCATCTTTCCCCCCCACTGCAAAGTCATCTCGAAGAAGCAGGGGCTCGTCAAGCTCCACCCCGGCCAGCTCACCTATGTCGTGCTGGCCGAGACCTCGACCAACGAGCCTTCGCGGCTGGTGGGGGCCGCCGTCGGCCTGGCCCTGCCCGCCCAAGGCCATCAGTATGGATACATCAGCGAGCACCATTGCTTCGGCATGACCGAGCCGAAGCTCCGCGATTTCGTCGAGGACATGGCCGCCACCATGCTGGCCACCACCTTGGGCGTGGAGTTCGATCCGGAGACGGCCTACGACCAGCGGAAGGAGATCTACCACATGTCGGGCAAGATCATTCGCACCCGAGCCTGTGCGCAGACCGCCGAGGGCGACAAGAGCGGACTGTGGACCACGGTGACCGCCGCGGCGGTGTTCCTCTTCTAAGGCGGTGGGCGGAGGGCGGAAGGCGGAAGGTGGAAGCACGCCCTGACGCGGAAGCAGGCGTTTCCGGTGTTCCTTCCCCCTTCCGCCCTCCGCCTTCCCCCTTCTCAATAATTCGGTGTCGGCGGGCGGTAGTGCGCCATGTCGATCGAGCGAAACCAGGCGATCGTCTGCTCCAGGCCCTCACGCAACGCCACCGTCGGCCGCCAGCCCAGACGCGTGGTGGCCAGCGTGATGTCCGGCCGACGCTGCGTCGGATCGTCCGCCGGCAGCGGCTCGTAGACCAGCTTCGCGCGGGCGCCGGTCAGCTCCAACACCAACGCAGCGAGCTGGGCAATGGTGAATTCCTCGGGATTGCCCAGGTTCATCGGCGTGGACAAGTCGTCGGGGCCGTCCATCAGCCGGATCAGCCCGTCGACCAGGTCGTCGCGGTAGCAGAAGGAGCGGGTTTGCGAGCCGTCGCCGAAGATGGTGAGGTCTTCGCCGCGGAGGGCCTGGCGGATGAAGTTCGACACCACGCGGCCGTCGAAGGGGTGCATCCGCGGGCCGTAGGTGTTGAAGATGCGGGCGATGCGGATGTTGATCCGGTTGGCGCGATGGTAGTCGGAGAAGAGGGTTTCGGCGGCCCGCTTCCCTTCGTCGTAGCACGCCCGCGGGCCCACCGGGTTGACGGCGCCGCGATAGGATTCGGGCTGGGGGTGGACCTGGGGATCGCCGTAGACTTCGCTGGTCGAGGCTTGCAGGACTTTGGCCCGGCAGCGCTTGGCCATGCCCAGCACGTGGATCGCCCCCAGCACCGAGGTCTTCATCGTCTTGATGGGGTTGAACTGGTAATGGCCCGGAGCGGCCGGGCAGGCCAGGTTGTAGATCTCGTCCACCTCCAGGTGAATGGGCAGCGTGATGTCGTGGCGGACCAGCTCGAAATTGGGCTTGCCGAGCAAATGGCTGACGTTGGATTTCTGGCTGGTGAAGAAGTTGTCCAGACAGATGACGTCGTGCCGCTGGCCGACGAGGCGTTCGCAGAGGTGGGAGCCGAGGAAGCCGGCCCCGCCGGTCACCAGAATCCGTTTCAACGAGGGCATCGCGGCCGTCCTTTTCGAGTCGTATAGCAACCAATCATGGGTCCTGCTGAAGCATAACCTACGCTGGGCGATTTGATAACCGGGCCCGGCCTCTTTACCCGTCGTGTGGGGGGGTGATCCACCACCGCCTGCCGTCGTTCCTCCCTCGCTTGCGCTTCGGGCTGGTGTTATGCTGTTAGCGGTTGCCTTTTCCGAGGAAGCAGGCCGAGGACACGGCATGTCATCCCAAGAGCTTCTGCTCTTTTCCAACGAGATTCGGCTCACCGACGATCTGACCTTTATCGAGGTGCGTTTCTGACGCCGGCAAACGATCGGCCCCGCGGCCTGTTCCTTGACAGGTCGCCCTGGCACGCCGCCGCTGCTCTTCTGGACGGGAATGCCCTGATGTGTTCAAATGACCGGTTGCAGTCCGATGCCGCGAGGTGAAAAGGTGAAGTCGTGAAAGAGACCGACCTGGACGAAACCAGACCCAAGATGAAACGCAAGCGGTACGAGAAGGAACTGGTCAAGCTCCAGACCGAACTGTGCCGCCTCCAGGAATGGGTGAAGCTCAAGGGGCTGCGGGTGATCGTGGTCTTCGAGGGGCGCGACGCCGCCGGCAAGGGCGGCGCCATCAAGGCGATCACCGGACGCGTGAGCCCCCGCGTCTTCCAGCTTGTCGCGCTGCCCGCCCCCTCCGACCGGGAGAAGACGCAGATGTACTTGCAGCGTTACATGCAGCACTTCCCGGCCGCCGGCGAAGTGGTGATCTTCGACCGCAGTTGGTACAACCGTGCCGGCGTCGAGCGCGTGATGGGCTTCTGCTCGGAGCAGGAGTATCGGCAGTTTCTGGAAAACTGCCCGATCTTCGAGAAATACATCGTCGACGCCGGGATCATTCTCGTCAAGTTCTGGCTGGAGGTCGGCCCCGAGGAGCAACAGCGGCGCTTCGAGGCCCGCGTCGACGACCCGCTGCGGCAATGGAAGCTCAGCCCCATGGACGTCGAGTCGTGGACCCGCTGGAACGATTACTCCCGCGCCCGCGACCTGATGCTGCAAGCCACCGACACCGAGCACGCTCCCTGGTACATCGTGCGCTCGGACGACAAGAAGCGGGCGCGCCTGAACTGCATTGCCCATCTTCTCGGGCTGATCCCCTACGGAGAAGTGCGGCGGAAGAAGGTGAAGTTGCCCAGGCGGTCCAGCGACGGCGACTATGACGACCAGGCCGCCCTGGAGGGAAGGAAGTTCGTGCCGGAGAAGTATTGAACGGCGAGAAGTTAGAAGCGAGGAGCTAGGAGTTAGAAGCGGGGAGCAGTGGGCGTTCTATGATTCTAACTCCTAGCTCCTAACTCCTGACTCCCATACAACGAGGAACATGATGACCCAGCGCATCGGCATCGTTACCGGCGGGGGCGACTGCCCCGGACTCAACGCGGTGATCCGCGCCGCGGCCAAGGCGGCCGCCCAGCGCGGCTGGGAAACCATCGGCTTCCTGGGCGGCTACGAGGGCATCCTGGAGCCGCAGCGCTACATGCAGTTGGATTATCATCAGCTCGGCCCGCTCTTGACCCGCGGGGGCACCATCCTGGGCACCGCCAATCGCGGCCGCTTCTCGGCCAAGGTGGGCCATGGCCAGTCGCGACGCCTCCCCCAGGAGCTGATCGACGGCGTCAAGGCCGGCCTGGAGAAGTGGGGCATCCGCGGGCTGGTCAGCATCGGCGGCGACGGAAGCTTGAGCATCGGCCAGCAGCTCTTCGAGGGCGGCGTCCCCCTGGTGGGCGTGCCCAAGACCATCGACAACGACCTCGAAGCCACCCTGATGACCTTCGGCTTCGACTCGGCGGTGGCCTGCGCCACCGACGCCCTGGATCGCCTCCACACCACGGCCGAGAGCCACAACCGCGTGATGGTGCTGGAAGTCATGGGACGCTACGCCGGCTGGATCGCCCTCTACGCCGGAGTCGCCGGCGGCGCCGACGTGATCCTGATTCCCGAGATCCCCTTCACCTACGACAACATCTGCGCCAAGATCCAGGAGCGCGAGGACGCGGGCAAACACTTCACCCTGGTCGTCGTGGCCGAAGGCGCGCGGGAAAAGGGCGGCGAGTATGTCACGGCCGCCGACCAGGTGGCCAACCGCGAGGCCCGGCTGGGCGGCATCGGCGCCGTGGTGGCCGCCGAGATCGAAAAGCGAAGTGGCAAGGAGGTCCGCGTCTGCGTCCTGGGTCATTTGCAACGGGGCGGCTGCCCCACGACCTTCGACCGCGTGCTCTGCTGCCTCTTCGGCGCCGCGGCGGTGGAACTGATCGACCAGGGCAAGTTCGGCGAGATGGTGGCTTATCAGGGCAACCAGGTGGGCGCCGTGAAGATCACGGAGGCCATCGGCCGCGTGAAGACGGTCCCGCCCATGGGCGGTTTTGCCCGCACCGCCCGCATCCTGGGGATCAGCCTGGGCGATTAACCGCTGAAGAGAAGTTCTTAGTTCTTAGCTCTTAGCTGCTAAGTTCTAAGTCCTAAGTCCTAAGTCCTTCGCATTCCTCCGTGTCTCCGTGGTCAGTTTCCTTCCTCGCGCCCCCGCCTCAATGGGTTACCGGGGCGGCAAGCGTCGGCACGATGACCTCGTGGACGAACTGGGCCAGCATCGTCGGCGTCGTCGTGGCCGCCGAACGCGGCTGGATCGTCCGCAGCCTTCCCGTGTCCGCCGCGTCATACATTTCCAGCATCAGGTCGGCCACATTCTCGCTCAGCGCGTTGTTGAGCAACGCCTGGCGCGCCTCCTCCGGGTCGCAGCGGACGAAAACGATCTTCCGGCCCAGGGCGTCGGAGAGGACTTCCGCTACCTGGTCGAAAGACAAGTCGGCCGGCCCGTGCAACTCGCGGATGGTCCGCCCGCTCCATTTCGGATCGGCCAGCCGCTTGGCGGCGACCATGGCGATGTCGCGGGTGGCGATCATGGGGAAGGGCTTCGAGCCGGAAAGCGGCAACGAGAAGCTGTTGGACCTGGCGATCGCATCCAATTGTTGCAAAAGGTTCTCGAAGAAGAAGCCCGGCCGCAAGTGCGTGATGTCGCCGGTCACCTCGTCGAGCCGCTGCTCGACGTCGTGCAAGCCGCTGATCGGCCCGACGCCGGAAGCCAACTGGGCCCCGATCGACGACAGGTTCACCACCCGCGAGATCTGGTTGGTGCGGATGGCGATGGCCGCGGCCTTGCCGAGGCGATTCTGGAAGGCCCGCACGTCGTCGGAGCCGTAGCCCGGCGGCGTGACCCACAACAGGGCGTCTACGTCTTGCGTGGCGTCCACAAGGAAATCCGCATCATCCTGGGCGCCGACGACGATCTCAGCCCCCCGCTGGCTCAATCTTGTGAGCTTCTCGGGACGCCGGCCCAACAACTTCACACGGATGTCGCCGCCGAAGTCCAAGAGGAAATCGGCCACGGCACTTCCCACGTGCCCCGTGGGCGTGGTTACGGCGATCTTCATTGCCTTCTCCTTTTCTTAAAGCGACTCGTTTTCAGCACCCTGCGAAAACGAGGTTTACATCGAGGTTTGGTTTCACGTTGCTCCGCCACCCTGGCGGGCGCTAAATTATATGCGCCGGACTGGACGCGGGCAGCACCTTGCCTGTTGCCGCTCGGGGCTCGGCATGTGGCGGCCGCCGCGGCGATCGCCGTCGGGGATTTGTGGCATACACCGACGGCCGTAACCGCTCCCACACCCGTGATGAATTCCGGACAGACATGGCCATTGTGCAGCCGCCGCCAGGGCGCCCCCCGCCCAAAAGCCGGTACCAAACCCGGCCGCGACCCCAAATTATTCGCTGTCAACCAGAAACTTGACAGTTCTCTGGAATCTCATTATCATGGCCACTATCGAGGGCCGACAGTCTGTCGCTTGCGGCCGCTGCGCTGATCCACGGCCGCCTCGGGTACCCGAGTGCCCCACAAGGGGCCGCGGGCTGGTATCGAAAGGACGCTGCGATGAAGGCGAGTCTCTCCTTCCGCGCCGGCGCCGTGCGGGCGCCGGGAATCGTGCTGCTGGCGGCAGTCGCCGCTTTCGGCGCCCCGGCCGCCCTGGCCATGACGCCCGAAAGCCCGGCCGTCAAAAAGGCGATCAAAAAGGCCGTCCGCTACCTGGCCTCCGACGAGAACAAGGACGAGCGCATCGGCGCCAAGGCCCTCGTCGGCCTGGTCATGCTGAAGAACCACGAGGCCGCCAACCACCCGCGGATCACCGCGGCCGTCACCGCCATCCAAGCCGCCGTCAAGGGCCAGGAGCCGGCCAATGTGAAGCTCGATGCCCCCATCTACACCGCCGGCGTGTCGGTCATCTTCCTGGCCACGCTCGATCCGCACACCTATGCCGGCGAGATTGACTCCCTGCTCCGCTATCTCCAGTATGTGCAGAAGCCGCACGGCGGCTGGGGATACCTCGATCGCGAAACCGGCGACACCTCGATGACCCAGTACGGCGTCCTCAGCGCCTGGGAGGCGAAGCAGGCCGGCTGCCGCTTCTCGCGCCAGTCCATCGAGAAGGTGACCAGTTGGCTGCTGCGGACCCAGGACCCCAGCGGGGCCTTCGCCTACCAGGGGAAGACCCCGGCCGAGGGAATCGACATCTTGATCAAGCAGGACGGCGGCATCGGCCCCACCATGTCGGTGGCCGGTGTGGGAAGCGTCTTCATGAGCGCCGACCTGCTGGACCTGGTGCCGCGGGCGACGCAGCGCGAAGAGAACCTGCCCCCGGCGCTGAAAGAGATCGACGCCCCGCGCCCTGCCCCGGCCCCTGCCGCCGCCGCCGCGGAGGCCGACGGCAAACCGAAGCTCGATCCCCGCCGCATCAAGGCCGCCGAGGCCCGCGGCATCCGCTATATCGCCAGCTCCACCAAGGGCGTGAAGCATTGCAAAATGAACTACGCGGACTGGTGGACCTTCTATTACCTCTACGCCTACGAGCGGTACGCCAGTTTCCGCGAGCTGGCCGAAGGGCGGACGGACAAGGAGCCGGCCTGGTATAACGACGGCGCCCGCTTCCTCCTGAAAAAACAAGACGGCAACGGCAGTTGGAGCACGAAGGACTCGCCTTCGGGAAGGACCCCCGACACGGCCTTTGCCGTCTTGTTCCTCTTGCGTTCCTCGAAGCGGAGCATCGAGAAGGCCTACGGCTACGGCGAGAGCACGTTGCTGGCCGGCCGCGGGCTCTCCAAGGAGACCGCCGCCGTGACGGTCTTGCAGGGCAAGGTGGTCCCCGTGCCGCAGTGGAAGACGGCCGCGGAACTGCTGCCGATGCTGGCCAATCGCGAAGACCCCGCCTTCGACCAGGCGATTGCCGCCCTGGACCAGTTGCCGGCGAAAGAGGCGGAGGTTTTGGCGATGAACCATGCCGAGGTGCTCCGCCGCCTGGTCGCCGACCGCGCCGAGCCGGCCCGCACCGCCGCGGTCAAGACCATCGGCAACGGCAACAACCTCGACCTCGTGCCCGCGCTGGTCTATACCCTGGGCGATCCCGACGCGGGCGTGGCCGCTGAGGCCTGCCAATCCCTGCGGCGGCTCTCCCGCACCCTGGGCACGCGCCCCGTCCCGACGCCGCTGACCGAGCAGGGCCGCCGCGACGAGATTCAATACTGGAAGCAATGGTACCTGGCGATCCGGCCGGAGGCGGAATTCGACATCTGAACGGTTGTTTTGCATCCAAGGGGGCATCGTGAACGCCGAACCCAATCGCTGCCGCCGGCCCGGCGCGTGCCACTGCTGGCTTGTCCAGCAGTGCCGAGCCGCCATCGCCCGCAACACTGCTGGACAAGCCAGCAGTGGCACGCGGCTGCTGCTCGCCTCGCTGCTGGCGGCCGTTCTGGGCGGCTGCTTCTCGGGCAAAGGCCGGCCCCAGGACCGCGCGAAGGCCGCCCCGCCGGCCGCGCAGTTGAAGACCGAGGTTTGCACCCCGCCGGAGCCGGCGGCCGATCCCGCTGAAACCCCCTTGAAGGACGCGCTGGCCGCCGTGGACGCCGCCGCCGGCGCCAAGGCCGGCCTGCTGGACGATCCGGCGTGGCGGGCCGCCCTTTCCCCCCGCGCCGCCTGGGGCGATCAACGCGCCGGCGACGCCGGAAACCTCTGGCGGAACTGGGAACTCCACTTCAACCGCGGCACCGCCAAGGAAAGATACGCTCGGCAACTCGACTTCTTCGGCATCGAGCTGGCCGTCGTGATGCCGGAAAACAAGCTGCTCTACGTCGGCAAGTTCACGCAGAAGAAGCCGCAAACCCGCCTCGGCCCCGCCGACCAGGAGCGGCGCTGCTACTTGACCTGGCGGGAAGGCGATCTCAGCCGGGCCGACGCCGAGTTGCTCTCCCGTGCCGGCATCAGCAGCGAAGACCGCGTTGTCCTGAAGATCCTGCCGCCGAAGGTCGAGGCCGCCCTGGCCGTCCTGGAGAAGGCCGCGGCCGGCGATGACCTCGACAGCGTCCGCAGGACCCGCTTCGGCATCCGTGCCGCGGGCGACGGCTACGAGTTCTACGTGCTGGAACAGTTGCGGAAGGAGCACGCGCCTCCGTGAGCGATCAGCAGCAACCCCCAGCCGGCGAGCCGACGGCGGCGGCCTTCCTCGATGCCGTTCAGCAGAAGGGCCTCGTCTCCGCCGCCGCCCTGGCCATGCTAAGGAAACAGGTTGCCGAGTCGAAAACTCCCATTCCCGCCCGCCGCATCGCCAAGCTCCTGGTCGACAAGCAGGTGCTCACTCCGGCGCTTGCGCAGCGCTTGTTGGGCGGCCCGGACAAGCCGGCCGCGGCGAAAAGCGGCCCCGTGCCCGGCCCGGCGTCGCTCCTGGACGAGGAACTTCCGCCGTTGCCCGCTGGGCTGCCGCCGCTGGGCGGCGGTTCGCTCGACGCTCTGATGAGCGATCCGAGCCTGGCCGCGGCAGTCGAGCAGGGCAGCCCGCTGGCGCCATTGCCGCCGCCGAAAAAAAGTTTGTTCGCGTCGCTGGCCGAGCGGCTCCGCGGGGGCGGCCGCCGCCGTCGGTCGTATATGCCCTGGGTCTGGATCGGCGCCGCGGCGACCGCGCTGGTCGTGCTGGTCGCCGTCGTGGTCGTCTGGCTCGTCACCGGGCAGGATCCGAACGTGTTGCTCGTGCCGGCGGATGCCGACTATCAGAACGGCGCCTATGCCAAGGCGATCGAGGGCTACGACAAATTCCTGGGGCGATTTCCCCGGCACGCCGCCTCGCCGCGCGCGCGGCTCCGCCGCGGCCTGGCCGAGTTGCGGCTCAAGGCGGCCGAGCCGGGGGGCGAGCCCGCCGCCGCCGAAACCGCCAAACGCGTCGTGCCCGCCGTCAGCGCCGAGACGGAATTCGACGCCGAGGCGGGCCCCCTCCTCGGCACCCTCCTCCCCCAGATCGCCGAGCGGCTGGCCTCGCGAGCCCGCGCGCAGCTCACGGCCACGTCCATCGCCGACGCCCAGGAGATCCTCGCCCTGGGCGAGCGCTACATTCCCCCCGCGGAGAAGCCGCTGGAGCGGCTCGGCCGCATCGAGGCCTCCTTGGCGTTGTCGCGCGTGAAGGCCGCCACCGGCGACCAGCGGGCCAAGGCGATCGCCGCGATCGACCAGGCGGTGGCGGCCGCCGACTTCGCCGCCGCCTACCGCGCCCGCGCGGCCCTGCTTGCCGCCTATCCCGACCTCTGCCGCGACGACGAGCTGGCCACCGCGGTGCTGCACATCTCCGCGGCTGAGCAGGCGGCCGTCCGTTGGGTGGCCAAGGCGGAGCCGGCGGGAAAAATCGCCGCGGCCCAGCCGCCCGCCACTCCGCTGCTGGCGCAGCGCCAGTTCACCGCGGCCGCGCCGGAGACGGCCGGACGCGTGGTCTTCGCCGCCGCCGGCGGCGCCATCTACGCGCTGGACGCCGCCGAAGGCAAGGTCCTCTGGCGGAGATTCGTCGGCTGGAACCTTTCCGGCGGCGGCGACGGCGCCTTGCCCGCGGCGCTCACGGCACAACCCGGCAGCGACGTGGTCCTGGCCGCCGCGCCGCACGGCGATGCCCCCGGCGAAATCCAACGCGTCGAGACCGCTACCGGACGCCTGCAATGGCGGCAGCCGATCCTATCGCCGTTTTCCGCCGATCCCGTCGTCGCCGAGGACCGCGTCCTCGTGGCCACCCTCGACGGCCGCCTGGTGATGCTCGATGCGGCCACCGGCGACGCCGCGGGCTACGTGCAATTGCCGCAACCGCTGCCCTTGGCCCCCGCCGTCGATCCACAACACAAGCTCATCTTCCAACTGGCCGACCACGACAACCTTTTTGTGCTGGACGCCAGCGGCCGCCGCTGCCTCCAGGTCTTCCCCCTCGGCCACGAGCCGGGGGCGATCTCCGCGCCGCCGGTGCTGCTGGGCGACTGCCTCCTCGTTGCGGTCAACCGGGGTGGGGGCAATTCGTCGCTGGTCGTCCTGAAGATCCAGTCCGCGGCGGCCGAATCGACGCCGCCGCTCTCGTTGGCCCAGACCATCCCCTTGCAAGGACACGTCGACGCCGCGCCCTCGGCCGCCGGCGGACGCGTGGCGGTGGCCACCGATGCCGGAGCGATCCACGTCTTCCAGCCGGCCGCCGCCGACGCCAAAGAACCGCTTGTCGAACTGTGTGCCGCCCAACTTCCCGCCAGTCCGGGCCTGATCCCCTTCCCGCTGCTCCGCGGCGACACCTGCTTCCTCGCCGCGGGACGCCTGGCGAGCCTGGAAATCCACGCCGCCGACAAGCAACTCGCACCCGCCTGGACCGCGGCGGCCGAAGGGGCCGCCGCCCAGCCGCCCGTGGCCATCGGGCAAACGATCTTCCATGTCGGCCACGCGGCGGCGGCGCCGGCGGTGGTGGTCTCGGCCGTCAGCGCCGAGCGGGGAACTCCCTATTGGCAAACCACCTTGGCCGCGCCGCCGGCCGCCGCGCCGCTGGTCGATGCGGAGCGGGGCAAAGTCACGCTGGCCACCGCGCTGGGCGGCATATACCCGTTGGACGCCGGCAACCTGACCGCGGCCGCCGACGCGGCGCCGCTGCCCCCGCCGGGCCTCCACCGGCCGCTTGGGGCCGCGTCCTTGTGCGATGGCGGCCGCCTCGTGCTCAGCGGCGGCGCCGGCTCCGACCAGGTGCTCGTCGCAGAACTGGCCCAGCCGGGGCGGCCGCCGCGGACGTGGTGCTTGCCGGGACCGCTGAGTTGCCCGCCCGTGGCCTTTGCCGGCGGACTCTTGGCGCCCGCGGCGGCCGGCCAGGTGTATCTGCTGGATCCGCTCTCGGGCCGGAGCCTGGCCGCGCCCTTCCAGCCCCGGCTGCAAGCCGCGGCCCTGCCGGAGTGGACCGCGCCGGCGGTGATCGGCGACCGCGGCGCGGTCATCTCCGACGGCCGCGGGAAGCTTTACCGTTTGGACATGGTCGCCGAGCCGGTGCCGCACTTGGCAGCCGCCGCCGAGGTGGACCTGGCCGACGGAATCATTTCGCCACTGGCGAGCGTGGGGAAGCTGGTTTGCGGGGTGGATGCGTCGGGCAAGCTCGATTTTTTCCAAGTTCCCGGGCTCCGCCGCGCCGGCCAGGAGGCGTTGCCCGGCCGCGTGGTGTGGGGGCCCGGCCGCGTCGGCCCCTGCGTGATGCTGGCCACCGACAGCGGCCAATTGTGCTGCTTCGACGCCTCGGGGAAGGCGCTCTGGCAAACGTCGCTCCGCTACGGCCCGCCCTCCGGCAGCCCGCTGGCCGTCGGCGATCATTACCTGCTGGCCGCCGGCAGCGTCGTGTGTCGTGTGGACGGCAAGACGGGCAAGGAAGTGAGCAAGGTGGACGCCCCGGGACCGCTGGCCACCGGACCCGTCCTGCTGGGCAACCGGCTGCTGCTGGGCGGACATGACGGCAGCCTCTATCAAGTGAAACCACCGTAGAGCGCGGGCAAGGAGTTAGAAGTTAGGAGTTAGAAGGTAGAAGTCGGAGGCGCGAGGCGGGGGGAGTTTGGCGATTCCAACTCCTCGCTCCTCGCTACTAAGAATAGGCTCGATTCATGCGATTCCTCGGCATCCTGGCATGTTGCTTCTGCCTGTGCTGCGCGGCCGGCGCGCGGGCCGACGCGCCGCTCTACGAGCAGGACCCGTTCGATCAGATCACCCTCGACGAGGCCAACGGCAACGCCCTGCTGAAGGTCAAGCCGTTGGAGCTGCCCGGCCGGCGCGTGCCCGTCAACCCGGTGCCCTCCGCCAAGCTGGTCCTCCGCTTCGTCGACCGGCCGGAAAAGAAGTACGAAGTCGCCTGGGGCTCGGTCAAGAAGGTGGAACTCTTCGAGCAGATGCTGCTGGCCAAGGCCAACGAGTTGCTGGCCGCGGACAAGCTCGACGAGGCCTACGGCTATTTGCGGTTCCTCGAGGAGAACTATCCGGATTTGCCCAACCTGGCCGCGGCCAGCGAAACCTACCTCTTCCAGCAGGCCAAGGCCTTTTACGGCAAGCAGCAGTACCGCAACGCCCTGGGCGTGCTGCGAGACCTCCACCGCCGCGATCCGCAGCGCGCCAAGCTCGAAAGCGCCCTGGGCGCCACGACGGAGAAACTGGTCGATCAATACGCCGCCGCGGGCGATTCTCCCTCGATCCGCGCGCTGGTCCGCGAACTGGCCCTCTGGTATCCCGGTCATCCGCTGGTGGAGAAATGGCAGACGCGGCTGAAGGACCAGGCCGCGGCGGAGTTGGCCGCCGCCCGTGCCGCGGTGGCCGCGGGAAACTATCGCAAGGCGGCCGCGGCCCTGCGCCGCGCGGCCCAGTTCTGGCCAGAACTGGAAGGCGCGCGGGACCTGGCCCGTGAAGTGCAAGCCAAGTATCCCCGCGTGGTCGTCGGCATCTGCGGGCCGGAGGGCGGCGCGCCGGCCGCCGGAGACCTTTTGACCGATTGGGCGGCCCGCCGCGACGCCAGGCTGGTCTGCCGCCAGTTGTCCGAGTTTGCCGACGCCGGCCCCCGAGGCGGCACGTACGTCTGCCCCGTGGGCAAAATCAAGGTCGATGAAACCGGCCGCAAGATCAGCGTGCAATTGCATCACGATCTGCGTTTCTCGGCGCAAGGGACAACGCTCTCCGGCTACGACGTGGCGCGAAGGCTGCTGGTGATGGCCGATCCGGCCGCGGCCGCCTATCGCCCCGATTGGGCGCGGATCTTCGACGCCGTGGCGGTTCGCGACGGCTATGATGTTGAGATCGACTTGCGCCAGGGCCACATCTGTCCGCAGGCGCTATTGCAAACGCCGCTTTTCCCCTACACCGCATCCTATGCGCCGCAGGCCGAGCGCTTGCCGCTGGGCGGCCCCTACGGGCCGGCGGAGACTGCCGCGGCGGAGACCACCTACCTGCCGAACCCCCGCTACTTCGCCGCCGTGGCCATGCAGCCGCAGGAAATCGTCCAGCGGGTTTTCCCCGACGCCGCGGCGGCTGCCGCGGCACTGCGGCGCGGCCAGATCGACCTAGTGGATCGCCTGGCCCCCTGGCAGGTCAAGTCGCTGGCCGCCGACGCCGACCTGGTGGTGCAATCCTACGCCCTGCCGCGTCTGCATTGCCTGATCCCCAACCTGCGGCGGCCCCTGACCGCCAGCCGGACGTTCCGCCGCGCGCTGGCCTGCGGGCTCGACCGCCCGGCCATCCTGGCCGAGCTTCTTTGGGGCGACCGGCGGCCGGGCTGCACGGTGCTGCACGGTCCGTTTCCGCAAGGCGACTCGGCCGAAGACCCCCTCGGCTACGCCGCCGATCCCGAACTGAAGCCCTGGCCCTACGATCCGCGGCTGGCCCTGGCGCTGGCCGAGGTCGGGCGTCGCGAGGCGGCCGGGGCCGCGCCGGGAGCCTCGCCATCGTCGTCGCAAACCCTGGTGCTCGCTTTCCCCAAGGGTGAAATCGCGCGGACCGCCTGCGCGGCGATTCGCCGGCAGCTTGCCGCCATCGACGTGGCGGTCGAGTTGAAGGAGCTTGACCCCGCCGCGGCGGCGGGAGCGCTCGCCGAGGTTGATCTGCTCTACGTCGAGCTGGCCCTCTGGGAACCGGTGGTGGACGCCCCGCGCCTGCTCGGCGCGGACGGCTTGACGCGCGGGTGCAGTTCCCCGATGAATCAGGCGCTGGGGGAGTTGGCCGCCGCGACCCGTTGGACCGACGCCGTCGCCTGCCTGCACCGCATCGACCGCGTCGCCCACGACGAAGTGGCCGTCGTGCCGCTTTGGCAGTTGCGCGACTACTTCGCCTACCGCAAGGGCTTCGAGGGGATCGGGGCCAGGACGGTGAGCCTGTATCAAGACGTCGAGCACTGGAAGCCCGGCTTCTCCTACCCGACGGACAAGTGAGGACGAGACCATGCGCGGCGTCGTCATTTCGATTTTCCTCTTGGCCTGGGCCGGGTGCCACTGCTGGCTTGTCCAGCAGTGCAAAGCCGCCGCCCGCAGCACTGCTGGACAAGCCGGGCACCACGTGAAGCGTGGTCGTGGCACCCGCGGTGTGATGGCGATTTTCCTCCTGGCCTGGGCGGCGGCGGCGTCATGCGCGGCGGCGGCCGACGCGGCCCGCGGGCCGGTCTGGGAACTGCGCCCCTACCGCGTGCAGGTGTTGGTCGGCGTGGCCGGGCGGCCCGAGCTGCCCGCGGCGTTGCCGGCCGCCTTGGCCGACCGCCTGGCCGAGCGGATCCGCGCGCTGGAGGGCGGGGCCTGGGACGTGACCGTCGCGCCGGCCTCCCCGGCGTTGCGGCAGGCAATGGCCGCCTCGCTGGTGGGCGTCGCCGCCGCCGCGCTGCCGGCGGATCCGCCGGGAACCGACAAGTTCATGCTTGTGCTGGTCTCGGCGGCGCCGGACGGCTACCAGGTGGCGGCCCGCGAGTTCGACGTGGCCACCGGGCTGTGGAGCGCGACGGTGGTGCGGCCGGCCCGCCAGTTGGGGAAACTTCCCGACGAGTCGCTCTCCGCGATCCTGCGGGCCTTTGCCCCCTTGGCCCGGCTCAGCGACGTGAAAGACGGCCGGGTGATGCTGCGGCTGCGGGCCGGCTGGCTGCGGCCGCGCGATGCCGAGGCGGTGCGGGCCGGCGACGCCTTTCGGCTGGTGGCCCGCGGCGTCGGCGCGCAGGCCGCCCCAGATGCCCGCCCCATCCCCTGGACGTTCTGCACGGTCGAGGAGGTGGCGGAGGAGGCTTTGCGGGGCCGGCTGGAGACGGGCCTGCGCGAGCCGCTGCCGCCGCGCTGGGAAAACGCGCTGGAGGTGTTGGCCCTGGGCGTCGTGCCCTCGGAGAGGCCGAGCGTCCTCAGCCTGAAATCCACGGCCCAACCGCCGCAGGCCTTGGCAGGCTATGAGGTCTACGCCGCGGGGCCGGCCGCGGGAAGGCCCGTGCTGCTGGGGCGGACCGACGCCCGCGGGTCGCTCAGCATCGCGCCGGCGCCGGACCGTCTCGTGCAGATCCTCCTGGTGAAGCATGGCGACCAATGGCTTGCCCGCTTGCCGATGGTTACGGGGCTGGAGCCGCAACTGGCCGCGGCCGTCGCCCAGGACGACGACAGCGTCGCCTTGCAGGCGGCCTTGGCCGGCGTCCGCGATGCGGCCGTCGATCTGACCGCCCGGCGGGCGATGCTCCTGGGCCGGTTGAAGGCGCGGATGGCGGCCGGGCAGCTTGCCGAGGCCGAGCAACTCCTCAAGGAGTTGCGGCAACTGCCCGGCGCCAAGGACTTCATCGCCTCACGGGCCGGCGAGTTGAAGAAGGACCTGCCCGGCGACGCGGCCACCCAGGCCAAGCTCGACGCCGCGCTGGGCGAGTTGGAGCGCGTGCTGGCCGCCCAGTTCGACGCCAAGGCGATTGACGAGTTGGCCGCACAGCTTCATAAGGGGCAGCGGAAGGCGAAGAAGCGCTGAGGCCCGGCGACCATTCGCATTCCGAACCCTTGTGCAGGGTTGGCGTGACAAGAAACCGCAATCTTCCGGCTCACCTTGCGGCCGCCCTCGCTTTGAACTCTTCGAATTTTTCGAAGAGTTGCCGTCGGCGGCAGTTATCCGGATTTTCCGGAGGACTGCCTGAAATAGGCCGGTTCAGGGGGGGCTTGCACAAGAGCGCGCCGGCGGAGATGATAGGGGTCCCGGCCCAGTCATGGACTACCAAAACATCACCACCGACGCCGAGCTGCGCGACTACTGCCAGGAACTGGCCGCCGCGGAGACCGTCGCCTTCGACACCGAGTTCGTCTCCGAGCATACCTATCGGCCCGTGCTCTGCCTGGTCCAGGTGGCGGCCGCGGGACGGCTGACGGTGATCGACGCGATGACCGTCGGCGACATGAGGCCCTTTTGGGAGGCCGTCGTCGCCGGCAGCCACCAGACCGTGGTTCATGCCGGCCGCGGTGAGATGGAGTTCTGCCTCCAGGCGGTCGATCGCCTGCCCGAGCGGCTCTTCGACGTGCAGGTGGCGGCCGGGCTGGTGGGCTTCGAGTACCCGGCGGGCTTCAGCACGCTGGTCCAGAAGATCCTCGGCCTGCCCTCCGCGAAGCACGAGACCCGCACCGACTGGCGGCGGCGCCCGCTCTCGAAGCGGCAGATCGAATACGCCCTGGAAGACGCCCTCCACTTGCGACCGCTCTGCACGCGGCTGGAGGCGAGGCTCGCCGCCCTGGGCCGGCTGGCCTGGATGGAAGCGGAGATGACCGATTGGAAAGAAGAGCTGCGCCGCACCGTGCTCTCGGACCGTTGGCGGCGGGTCTCGGGCAGCGCCGCCTTGGACGCCCGCAGCCAGGCCGTGGTCCGCGAGTTGTGGCGGTGGCGGGATGCCGAGGCCCAGCGGCGCGATCAGCCGGCCCGCCGCGTCTTGCGCGACGACCTCATCATCGAGTTGGCCCGCCGGCAGACGGCCGAGGAAAAGCGCATCCGGGCCGTGCGGGGGATGGAGCGGGGCGACCTGGTGCGCCGGGTGGGCGAGATCGCCGCCGCGATCCAGCGGGCCCTTGCGCTGCCGGCCGAGCAGTGCCCGCCGCGGACGCCGCGAGAGCCCGCGCCGCAACTCTCCGTGCTGGGCCAGTTCCTCTTTGCCGCCCTGGGGAGCATCTGCCGCCAGGCGCAGCTCTCGCCGAACCTGGTAGGCGGGCCCAACGACATCCGCGAGCTTTTGGCGTATCGCAGCAGCGACCGCCGCGAGGGCCGCCGCGCCCCGCGGCTGGCCCGCGGCTGGCGCGAGGAGTTTGTCGGCCGCTTGTTCGAGAACCTCTTGGCCGGCAAGGTGGCGATCCGCGTCGTCGAGCCGCAGTCGGATCATCCGCTGGTGTTCGAGGAGTAGGGGGGAATCGCCACGCAGAGCTCACTTAAGCCGCGGCTGATGTAAACCTCGATCGAAAGGACTGGCTCTATGGCCCCTGTCCTCCTTGGCCTCTTCATGATCGTGTTCGGCTCCGCCACCGCGATCTTAGGCGTCTGATACCTTCGAGACCCGTTGTGGCTGGTGCGCCTCAACAAGAAATGGACGGGGGTTGATTTCAGCCCATTCGTCACCAAGCGGTACGTATTCTTCTGCCGCTTGCGGGGTGGTATTGTGCTGGCGTTCTCGTTGTTTTTTGTGGCGATGGGCGTGTTCTGTCTTTCCCTTCCGAACCCGGCGACTCGGCAACGAAACGACGAAATGATGCGGCGTTGGCAAGAGGACAGCACGAAGCGCGACGAGGAATTTCGGCGACGTATGTCCCGCACTCCCGGCGAAATGGCCACAGACGGGCCCGAGAAGAAGTGACGGAAGAAACCGTCCGGGGCAGATGTGACGCGAAGGCAGAAACTCCGCGGCCGCTGTTCGGGGAGCAGGGGGGCGGACGGAGGATGAAGGATGAAGGATGACCGGGCGCGTCGGTGCCCCGGCAGGGGCAATTGACAGTAGCCCAGCAGTTCAACTGCTGGGAAAGAGGTCACCGCAACCCCAGCAAACAAGTCCCGTAGGGACGGCCGAATGCTGGCGGTTCAATCGTCCCTAACGGGATTGACGGACGGATTGGGGCGCCCATTTACCCAGCGATGAAATCGCTGGGCTACTATCGAACGTCCCTCCGGGACTGGCGGGAGTTCATCGCGCTTTGGCGGGTCTTGCTTTTCTCTGCCTTGGGGTATGCTGGGAGGCCATGCCGTTCGGGGCGGGAGTCGTTGTTTTCGGCTCCCGGCACCTTCGCCCCGCAATCGATTTTCAGGCACAGAGAATCTTCCGCCCGGTGGCCAAAAATCGGCATAGAAATCGCCACGTCGTACTTTTAGAATAGGGATTGTTGTCTGAGGGTTGGCGGCGGCCCACCGCGTCGCTGTTGCCACTCCCCGGTGCCATTGGCGGCTTCCCACGATTTTCTTCGACCAAAGTTATGAGTATCGCGTGGTACAGGGCCCAGTCGCGGGACGGCTGATGAAACAACGACCGTTCCCGACGCCTTTCTCACCCTTCACCGTCTAAATTCCGTTTATCGAAGGAGACGACTATGGAGGCCGCAACATGGGTGGGCGCGATTGCCAGTTCCGTGACTGCCTCGGTGGCTTTGGCCGCCCTGTATGTTGCGCTGCAACAATTGGCTAAACTCTCGCACAACCTAGAGCTAAGCCGTCTGGGTACATTGCTGGACATTGAGGCTGAAATGAACACACGCAAGGAGAGGGTGGACGAAAAAAATGACGAAATGCGACCGGGCGTCATGGCTGCAACCGCCAGCTTTCGCAAGGCGGAATTGGATACTCGGGTTGAGAACTGGTTCGACGCGGTGGACCGTTTCGCGTTCTGCATACTCGCGGGCTATGTACCCGAAAGCGCGTTGACGGCGTTGGAAATAAGATACCAGTCCTACTTTAATGGCATCGTCGTGGGCTACCCAAAGTATTTCAGGCCCGACACGTCCTACCGCAATATCCTAGAGCTGAATAGGAAGTGGCAAGGCCAACAGCCCATATAACGATCGACGTGCGGGTGGCACCGATAACTTTGCTGTCGCGGTACCGGAAGCACACGAGATTTGCTTGGCATAGGGAAGCCGCTTTTGCCGCTTCGCCACGGGCGATTGTGCCCGTTTCCCGTGCGGCAGCCTCCGCCCTCTAGTCCCTGCCTTCCTCGCCGCGATTGGATGGCTCTTGTTCCGAATGCTCGATTCTAGGTTCGTACTCGAGTACCCTGTTTTCGCGCAACGCCGGCGATTCTGGAGCCCACGATAGACGGCGCGTGACCGGTTCAAGCCTTGGAGCCGCGTAGACGAACCTCTGGTCGTATTGTGCGTAGAGCTTCGCAAAGAAATCACGGAGGAAGAGCGGGCTGTTATTGGGCGGGAAAGTTTTTACGACCTCTCCCACCTGGGGTGGATCTGGGTCCACGAGCGCCAACGCGACGGCTTCGTACTTTGTCACCTCGCTACGAACGTCATCCCGGCCGGCGAGACGCGCCATTGGCCTGCTACCCAAAAACTGATCCATGTGGTATGAGAGTCGTAACAGCCCTGGAAGGGCAAGGAGACTCTCGATGCCGAAGAAGCGACATAGCCCCGAGCAGATCATTGGCAAGCTGCGGGACGCCGACGCCATGCTGGCGGCGGGGAAGACGATTGGCCAGGTGTG
>JBKQVT010000144.1:0-15624 GCA_052139835.1 Thermoguttaceae bacterium | reverse complement strand
GCCGCCGCCGCGACCGCGACCAGCGCGTCAGCCAGCGGCGACCCGGCCGGCTCCAGCGGCACCGGATCCGCGCTCAGCTCGGCCGCCAGGCGCGTAAAGACCTCCCGGACCTGCCCGGCCCGCCCGGCGGCGCATCCATGCCAAGCCCTCCGTGGTGGATGGCGGTAGTTTCGCCAAATTCGCTGAATTACGCAATATCATTCCTGCGCTGTAGAATTAGGGATTGGGGATTAGAGAATCGACCCTGGCAACCCTTTCCTAATCCCTAATCCCCAATCCCTAATCTCCCATGTCTTTCCGCCAAGAGACCGACTTGCTGGGCAGCCGCGAGGTGCCGGCCGACGCGCTCTGGGGTATCCATACCCTGCGGGCGATGGAAAATTTTCCCATCGCCGGCCGAAGTGTCCACCGCGAGCTGGTGCACGCCTTCGGCGCCGTGAAGCTGGCCGCCGCGCGGACCAATCGGGAACTGGGCTGCTGGGACCCGGCCAAGTTCGCCGCCATCGAGACCGCCTGCGGGGAAATGATCGAGGGGCGGCTCGACCAGCACGTCGTGGTCGATGCCCTCCAGGGCGGCGCCGGCACCTCGACCAACATGAACGTCAACGAGGTGCTGGCCAATCGGGCCCTGCAACTGCTCCGCCTGCCGCTGGGCGATTACCACAGCGTCAGCCCGCACGACGACATCAACCTCCACCAGTCGACCAACGACACCTATCCCACGGCGCTGCGGATCGCCGCCATCCGCCGCCTGCGCGTATTGCAGGGCAAGGTCGTCGCCCTGATGGAGGCCTTCCAGCAGAAGGAGAAGGAGCTGGCCGACGTGGTGAAGATCGGCCGCACCGAGTTGCAGGACGCGGTGCTGGTGACGCTGGGCCGCGAGATGTCGGCCTACGCCGAGGCGATCGCGCGGGACCGCTGGCGCATCTACAAGTGCGAAGAGCGCCTGCGCGTGGTGAACCTCGGCGGCACGGCCATCGGCACCGGTCTGGGCGCGCCCCGGCAGTACGTCTTCCGCGTCGTCGAGCAGCTTCGCCAGATCACCGCCCTGGGGCTGGCCCGGGCGGAGAACCTCGTCGACGCCACGCAGAACGCCGACGCCCTGGCGGAGGTCAGCGGCATCCTCCGCACCCTGGCCGCCAACTTGCTGAAGATCAGCAACGACCTGCGGCTGCTCTCTTCCGGCCCGCACGCCGGGCTGGGCGAGATCCACCTCCCCCCGCGGCAGGCCGGCTCCTCGATCATGCCCGGCAAGGTCAATCCCGTCATCCCCGAGGCCGTCGCCCAGGCCGCCCTGGCGGTGATGGGCCACGACCAGGTGATCGTCCAGGCCTGTGCGGCGGGCAACCTCGAGCTGAACCAGTTCCTTCCCCTGGTGGCCGACAGCCTGCTTGTGTCGCTCGACCTCCTCACGGCGGCAAGCGACGTGCTGGCCCGCTTGTGCGTCGCCGGCATCGAGGCCGACCGCCAACGGTGCCTGCGCAACGTGCAGAGCAGCACGGCCACGCTCACCGCGTTGATCGAGCGGATCGGCTACGAGGCGGCCGAGCACCTGGCCGAGCACGCCGCAGCCGTCGGCGATCCCTTGCAGACGATTCGCCGTTTCGTACTGGAGCACGGCATGCTCACGGCGGAGGAATTCGACGAGCTGACTTCGCCCGATCGCGTCACCCGGCTGGGCTCGAACCACGCCGCCGGGCCGCGCGGCGCGGGCGACGGCGGCTGAACCGGGCCTCCCTCTCCCGACCGCCCTTCGGGCGGTGCCCGGAGAGGGTCGGCGTGGGATTGTACATTTCGTCGGGGGACAAATATAATACGGCCAGTGAAAGGACACCTCGCATCATGTTCCAAGCATTGCTGATTCTGCTGGCGGCGGCCACACCGGGGGCGGCCGGCGACAACGCCAAGCAATCGCCGCAGCCGGCCGAAAAGAACCACTTCGAGAGCGTCAAGCAGATCTGCGAGGCGCTGCCGAGCACGCCGAACCACTCCCTGAACGACGTGGCCTTGCAAGTCGCCTGCGAGGAGGCCAACAAATGGCTCCAGAAAAACGCCGTGGGGGCCGCCGTCCAAGTCGCCGGCACGGTCTCCTCCCTGCGGCGGCAGAGCGGCCCAACGGTCTTCAATCCCAAGCAGCGCGACAACCGCCCGCAAATCTTCCTCCATCTCGGTCTCCAACCCCATGCCGCGCGATGGCACGGATTCACCCTCCACGTGACGTACGACGCCGTCTTCCCTGCGGATTCCCTGAAGAGCTTGAGCCATGTCGAGAAGGGCGATCGGGCGGCCGTCAAGGGGACCGTCGCCTTGATGACCATCTCCTGGGCGAAAAATGAGAAGGCCGAACTCCGCGTCACCTTGCGCGACTGTGCGCTGGTCAAGGCCGAAAAACCGTCTCCCGTGAAGATCGAGACGGCCATCCCCACCAAGTCTACGCCGCCGTTGACCGATATGAGGAAATGGACCAAGAGTAGCGGCTACACCTTTCGCGGCCAGCTCCTCGGCCTCTACAATGAGAAGGCATACTTCCTCACGGAAACCTCCAGGCTGCAGTTGGTGCCGATGAAGACCCTCGGCGGCGACGATCAGAAGCGCGTCCGGGATGCCGTGGTAAGAGAGATGAAGAAGGAACAGGGAAGGGAAGCGGTGAGCGGGCGCACGGACCCCTTTACGGATTAGCGCCGCGTCCATGCAATCCGCCCCCAAAAGCTTCCGCCTGCACATCGGACTGTTCGGCCGCCGCAACGCCGGCAAGTCGTCGCTCTTAAACGCGCTGACCCGGCAAGAGGTCTCCATCGTCTCCACCGTCCCCGGCACCACCACCGATCCGGTGGAAAAGCCCATGGAACTGCTCCCCCTGGGACCGGTGCTCTTCATCGACACCGCGGGCATCGACGACGTTGGCGCCCTGGGGCAGAAGCGCGTCGAGAAGACCCGGCAGGTCCTCGACCGCACCGACCTGGGGCTGCTGGTGGTCGATGCCGGGCAGTGGGGCCCCTTCGAGCAGTCGGTGCTCGAAGAACTGCAAGGCCGACAGGCGCCGACGGTGGTGGTCTTCAACAAGGCCGACCTGGCCGGCCCGCCCGCCGAGGTCGTCGAGCGGCTGGATCGCGCCGGCGTCGCCCGCATCGAGACGGTGGCGACCGCCGGCCGCGGCATCGTCGAACTCCGCGAGGCCCTGATCCGGGCGGCCCCCGAGGAATTCCTCCGCCCGCCGGCCATCGTGGCCGACCTGGTGCCGCCGGGCGAGCTGGCCGTGCTGGTCGTGCCCATCGACCTCGAAGCGCCCAAGGGGCGATTGATCGTGCCGCAAGTGCAGACCATCCGCGACCTGCTGGACGGCGACGCCTATTGCCTGGTCGTCAAGGAGCGGGAGTTGCGCGACGCCCTGGAGCGGCTCACGCGGCCGCCGGCGCTGGTGGTGACCGACTCGCAGGCCTTTCTGAAGGTGGCCGGCGACACGCCGCCGGGCGTGAAAATGACCTCGTTTTCCATCCTCTTCGCCCGGCAGAAGGGCGACCTGGGCCAGTTCGTCGAAGGGGCCCTGGCCATCGACCGCCTCCAAAGCGGCGACCGCGTCCTGGTGGCCGAGGCCTGCACGCATCATCCCATCGGCGACGACATCGGGCGGGTGAAGATTCCCCGTTGGCTGCGGCAGTACGTCGGCGGCAACCTCCAGATCACCACCACCGCCGGCCACGATTTTCCCGAAGACCTGGGCCAATATCAGTTGGTGGTCCATTGCGGGGCCTGCATGTGGAACCGCCGCGAGATGCTCACGCGGATGTGGCGCTGCCGGACGGCGGGCGTGCCGATCTGCAACTACGGCATGACGATCGCCTACACGCTGGGCATCTTCGACCGCGCGCTGGAGCCCTTTCCCGACGCCTTGGAGACCTATCGCCGGCTTTCTGCAAAGAAGTTCTTGCGCAGAGGCGCGGAGACGCAGAGGAGAGAATCGTAGGGTGGGTCGAGCGGAGCGAGCCCCACCGGCAAACGGCAGATCGAGGGACATGACATTGACCGGTGACGATTCGTCGAAACCGCTTCAGCCCGGGCAATTCAGCCTGCTGGGGCTGCTGTCGTTCATGCTGGCCTGGAGCATTTACTTTTCCACGATCGCGACGATGGCGGTGACGGCGACTGGGTTCCATTTGCGGCCAAAGTGGCTGCTCCCGCTGACCGTGTGTTGTGCTTGGGCCGTGCTTGCCCTGCTCTATCAGAGTTGGCGTCTGCGGCGCGCCCTGGCCCTCCACTGTTACCTCACCGCCGTGTTCTTCCTGATGATTTTAATGCTTGACGGCGCGTGGATAGCCCGCAGGCGGAGCGGTTGGGAGATCGTCCATGCCGTTCTTGGAATTGTCGTCGCCGCAATTCTTTGGG
The DNA here is from genome assembly GCA_052139835.1 of Thermoguttaceae bacterium. Lineage (GTDB taxonomy): Bacteria > Planctomycetota > Planctomycetia > Pirellulales > Thermoguttaceae > JBKQVT01. The sequence continues at coordinate 11,241 of JBKQVT010000144.1, read as the reverse complement.
GCCTTCTGGTCAGCTTGCCGGTCGCCACGCTCATGTTGCTGTTCCGGCTCCTGCGGCGACGCGGATAGCCGTGAGCGGCGATTACGCCGGGTTCGGCCTCCGCTAGACGCGGCCTTGCGCGCCGCTTATACTAGGACATCGTGTGGGAAATCTCCATGATCCCATTGGAACCGTGATTATGACCGACAACGACTCGTTGCCACCGCTTTCCCGCGGGCAGTTCAGCCTGCTGGGGCTGCTCTCGTTCATGCTCGCCTGGGGTCTCTACTTCTCCGCTGTCGCCGCCCTGTGGGCGATGTGGCGGACGTCCCATCCGCTGCCCGAGTGGTTGGGCATCGTGACCTTCTTCTTCGCTTGGACCATGCTTGGGCTGCTCTACTGGAGCTGGCGCGTGCGGTACGTCCTGATCGTCCACTGTTTCGGCCCCATCGTGGCCGCGGTGTACTTCCTCCTTCCCATGCTGGCCGCGTTTCGCTACGCCCCCAGCGGCTGGCACGTCGCCGGGGCCATCCTTTGGATCACGTCGGTGATCTGCTTGGGCAGCCTCACAGTCAGCCTGCCCGTGGCCAGCCTGGTGTTGCTGTACCAGGTCCTGACGCGGCGGGAATCGTGAGAGGCAGTCAGACCGGAGTCCGAAACTCGCCACGGATGCACGGGGGACACGGAGGGGCGAGAGGAGGACGGATTCAGCGGAGCGTCGTGCCGTCGATCACGTTGATGTGCTGGGCCATGAGGTGGCTGGCCTGCTGCTCGGGCATGTAGCCGCGGGTGCCGTTGATGCCCACCTCCCGGCCCAGGTAGTAACGCAGGTTGATGCCCGGTCCGGGCGTGACGTAGCAGCGCACCCGGCCCTCGCGGTCCACCAGGGCGTATTGCGGGGCGCCGTTGCGGGGCGAGGTGACCCGCGTCAGCTTGCCCACCCCGTCGTAGCGCCCCTCGGTGTCGAACTGCGGGGCGATGCCGCTGGGCCGCGGGCCGGTGCCGGCCAGTTGATGGTCCGCACGATCGATCTCCTCGTGCAGTGCATTGATGTGGTCGTAACGCTGCTTCATGTCGTCGAAGCGGGCGACCTTGTCCAGCAGCAGCCGGGCGCGGGCGCGATCGGCCGCGCCGCTGGCCTGGCTCAACAACCAATCGCTTCGCGCCTTCAAATCGCCGAACCGCCAGACGGTCGGCTCCTCGGCCACCATCGTCGATAGGTCGAGTTCGAGGCGGTCAACCTCGCGCTCGAACTGCGCGGACGAGAGGATTTGCGGCTCGCCGCCGGCGCCGCCGCGGTTCTTCCGCAGGCCGTCGGACGGGAACTCGGTGTCGACGAAACGGCTGGAGATCCAGCGGAACTCGCCCGCCGGCGAGGCGATCTTGTACCACGCGCTGCTGCCGCCGCCCGCGGCCGCGTTGTCGCGCGGGGCATCGAGGACCTCGACCGCCTCGCCGCGATGGAGGCGGACCTGGACACAATCGCGGACGTCGCTGAAGCGGCTGCCCACGCGGGCGGCCACGCGATCCTCGGTCACGGTGGCGATATTTTTGTTGCCCAGTTGCAGGTATCGCCCGGCCACCCAGGAGAAGCTGCCCGGCACGGGGCGAATGGCCAGCCAGCCGCCGGGATCGTGGCGATAGACCTCGACCTTGTCGCCGGCCTTGAGCTTCTCGGTGGGGTAGTAATTATCGCCCGGCCCGCTGCGGACGTAGACGTTCTCCGCGGTGACGTAGGCCGTATAGGGGAAGTTCGGGGCGGCGGCCGCGGTGGCGGCGGCGGCGCAGAGCAGAGAGCAGGCCAAGGCGGCAAGGGGCAATCGCATGGCGATGCCTCCGGGGATCGTGGGGGGGATGGGGTTGGTTTCGGTCCCGACGGGGACCGGCAGCGGACAGGTGACGAGTCGAAAGAAAAGCAGACCGCGGACTTGTAGCGAAAACGGGCCGGCGATTCAAGGGCAATTGTGGTTTGCCGCGGAGGGCCGGTGTCGATAGAATCATGGTTTCGTTACGGTCTCCCCCCTACCGCCGGGAGCAACCACTCACGTGGTGTGCCGGGGGTGGAGGGAACTTGGGGGAGCATCGGTTGGTTTCCCTGACCGCCGTAGCCCGCGCCCTCACCCTAACCCTCTCCCGGAGGGAGAGGGGACCTGACCCAACGCCATCCTCCAAAGGCAGACAGCGCCATGCCGCGTTACAATCCCGCCACCATCGAGCCGAAATGGCAGAAATACTGGGAAGAGAACCGCACCTTCGCCACCCCCAGACTGCCTAAAGGGCCTAAAATTTACGTGCTCGACATGTTTCCCTACCCCAGCGGGGACGGCCTGCACGTCGGCCACCCGGAAGGCTACACCGCCACCGACATCGTCTGCCGCTACCGGCGGATGCGGGGTTGCAGCGTGATGCACCCGATGGGCTGGGACGCCTTCGGCCTGCCCGCCGAGCAACATGCCAAGCGAACCGGGGCCCACCCCCGCTCGACCACGGAGAAGAATATCGCCAACTTCCGCCGGCAACTGAAGATGCTGGGCTTTTCCTACGACTGGCAGCGGGAATTGGCCACCACGGAGCCCGATTACTTCCGCTGGACCCAGTTCATCTTCCTGGTGCTCTTCGACACGTGGTTCGACGCGGCCGCGCAGCGGGGCCGCCCCATCGCCGAGCTGCCCATTCCCGAGGACGTGGCCGAGCAAGGCGACGACGCGGCCGCCGCCTATCGCGACCAGCACCGGTTGGCCTATCAACTGGAAGCGGCGGTCAACTGGTGTCCCGCCTTGGGCACCGTGCTGGCCAACGAGGAAGTCCAGGGGGGCTTGAGCGAGCGCGGCGGCCATCCCGTGGTCCGCATGCCGCTGCGGCAATGGATGCTGCGGATCACCGCCTATGCCGATCGCCTGGAGCGCGACCTGGACGGCCTGGATTGGTCCGAGGGCATCAAGCTCTTGCAGCGCAACTGGATCGGCCGCAGCACCGGGGCGGAAGTGGATTTCTTCATCGGCACGTTCTTGGAGGAGAATGGAAAACCGTCGCCACGAGAGTATCAGGGCTGGCTGGTGGATCGCTGCGCGGCCGGCTTCCCGCAACAGCCCGACGAGAGCGTGCTGCGGATTTACACGACCCGGGCCGACACGCTCTTCGGGGCCACCTACATGGTGATTGCCCCGGAGCATCCGCTCTTAGAGCGGCTGACCGTCCCCGAGCAGGCCGCGGCGGTGGCCGAATATTGCCAGCGGGCGGCCCGCAAGAGCGACCTCGACCGCACCGACCTGGCCAAGGAGAAGACCGGCGTCTTCACCGGCTCCTATGCGATCAACCCGGTCAACGGCGAAGCGATTCCCATCTGGGTGGCCGACTACGTGCTCATCAGCTACGGCACCGGCGCGATCATGGCTGTGCCGGCGCACGACACCCGCGACTTCGATTTTGCCAAGCAATTCGCCCTGCCGATTCGCGCCGTGGTCGATCCAAGCGACGCTCCGGGCGCGCCGCGCGAGGATCTGCTGGCCGGGCGGGTGGCGTTCATCGCCGATGGCACGGCCGTCAACTCCGGGCCCTACGACGGCCTGCCCACGGCCGAGTTCAAAAAACGCATCGTCGCCGACCTGCAATCCCAAGGCCAGGGCCGCCCGGCCGTAAACTACAAGCTCCGCGATTGGCTCTTCAGCCGGCAGCACTTCTGGGGCGAGCCCTTTCCTCTCCTGCACGAGCTCGACGCCGAGGGCCGGCCCACCGGCCGCATCCGTGCCCTGCGCCCCGAGGACTTGCCGGTCGATCTGCCCGCTACGATGGCCTTCGACGCCGGGCACGATCGCCCCGAACCGCCGCTGGAGAAGGCCCCGGAGGACTGGCTCTACGTCACCCTCGACGGCAAGCGCTACAAGCGGGAGACCAACACGATGCCGCAATGGGCCGGCTCCTGCTGGTATTACCTCCGCTTTCTCGATCCGCACAACGCCCGCGCGCCGATCGATCCGGCAATCGAGAAGGCGTGGATGCCGGTCGATCTCTACGTGGGCGGGGCGGAGCACGCGGTGCTGCACCTCCTCTACGCCCGCTTCTGGCACAAGGTGCTCTTCGATCGCGGTTACGTGAGCACGCTCGAGCCGTTCCAGAAATTGGTCAACCAGGGGATGATCCTGGGCGAGGACGGCGGCAAGATGTCGAAGAGCCGCGGCAACGTGGTCAATCCCGATCAGGTGGTGAGCGAATACGGGGCCGACGCCCTGCGGCTCTACGAGATGTTCATGGGCCCGCTGGAGGCCGTGAAGCCCTGGAGCATGGACGGCGTCAGCGGGGTCCGCGGCTTCTTGGACCGGGCGTGGCGGATGATCGTCGACGACCGGGCCGAGGCGATGCAACTTCTCGCCGCGGTGCGGCCGGTCGAGCCCACGGCGGAGCAGGGCCGCATGACGCACAAGACCATCCAGGCGGTCTCGCGCGACCTGGAGCAGATGTCGTTCAACACGGCGATCGCGCGGCTGATGGAGTTTACGAACTTCTTTCTCAAGGAGGAGTGCCGGCCGCGGTGGGCGATGGAGCAGTTCGTGCTCTTGCTCTCGCCGCTGGCGCCGCACGTGGCCGAGGAGCTTTGGCAAGCGCTGGGCCACGCCACGACGCTGGCCTACGAGCCCTGGCCGCAGTGGGACGAGGCGAAGCTCCGCGAGGACTCGGTCGAGATCCCGGTGCAGATCAACGGCAAGCTGCGGGGGCGGATCGTCGTGGCCGCGGCATGCACCCAGGCCGAATTGAGCCAGGCCGTCCGGGCCGACGTGCGGATCGCGGAGTTGCTGGCCGGCAAGGTGATCATCAAGGAGATCGTGGTGCCGGGCCGGATGGTGAGTTTCGTGGTGAAGTGAGCGATCTTCAGACGCCGGCTACCAGGGCGTCGAAATCGGCCACGCTGACCGCCGGGGCGGTGTCGAAGCCGATGCCGGTGAGCTTGCCCAGGGCGACGCTGGCCTTCATCGCCTCGCTGTTGCCGGGGAAGGAGACGATGAACACCAGGTCGTAGCGCCCCAGCGTGGCGTACATGCCGACGACCTTGCCGCCGAAGCGCTCGATCAGTTCCGTGGCCTTTTCGGTCCGCTGCCGGCTGATCTGCCGGGTGGCGTCGGGGGAATACCGTCCGAACATGATGAACGTGGACATGGCTCGACTCCTGTGAGGTTGAAGGGGGTGACTTGTGCCGCACCGGTAGCATTATACGGCGTGGGCAAGGGGCATCAAGTAGCGGCGTCTTGGTTCAGGGGGGAGCAGAATTGCAGCCGCCCGCTGTCACTGCCCACCAGGCTGCCTTGTTCGCCACCGTGCCAGCCTTGCGGCGAGCTTTCGGACCGCGCGGATGATCGTAAAGGCCGCACAAAACGCGCCAACGTCAACGGCAATCCGCGAAAGTTCGAAGTACTGGTGCCGCCATGGCTCGAAGCTCCGGTGCCATGCAACAAGGTGGAAAGACATCATCAAGGCAACAGATGTTGTGACTGCGAACAGGTCCGCCAAGTAGAACTGAAGCCGCCATGTGCCGAGCAAGCTCCATGCGGCAACGATCAGTACGCCGAGCACGATGAGGTCGCAAAGCAGCGCGGCTGGATGGATTCCCCCCGCCCACGGCGACAGCCGTTCTGGCAGGCCGGTTTTCACGTAGAACGTAATTGGCCACCCTCGCAGCGCTGTTTTCAGGCGAACCAATGTATACGTAATTCCCGGACTCACCGCGGAGGGAACGCCGGGGTCTAATCGCGTGAGGGTGGTGAAGGCGGTCTCCCTTGTCATCTCGAAGATTGAACCGTATGCCACGAAGAGCGCAAGGAGCGAGCGTGCCGCCAGCATCGTGGTCCGCTTATTGATGGGCCGCGTCCCACTGCTTTCCATAGAATTCCTTGTGTTTCTCGGAAAGTTGTTTGAAATGCGTTTTGAAGTCAAGTTTCAGGACGTCGTCCGGATTTCCGTATGTGGGGCATTTGGACGGATCCTGATCGCAGTCTTTCGCCGTGGCTTTCCAAAGCCTTGCTGTATCCTGCATGGCTGCGAATTCCAGTTTCTCCATGGCTTCGATGTACGCGTCTCGCGTCATTTTCTTTACGCCGCTCGTCATCAGATCATTAAATTCCTTGGACCTCGTTATGTTCCCAAGCTCCACGAGGAGGTCTTCCAACATCTTAGCGTCGGAAACGTCATCCCGGATGCCGATGCCCCCGGTTTTCGGGTTGCTCGCAGCCTCGCTGTCGTTGGGAAGATTTTCTTCTGGCTCCACCTTGATCGTCAGGCCATCAGCGCCGGCGTCCTTGGCGGCTTTTTCGGCCTTGTCGAAGAAGGCCTTGCCCTCTTCGCTTTTCTTAAGCTTATCGACCATCGCGTCCAGGTCCTTCTGTTCAATTTTGCGCGAGGGGGCGTCCGCCTTCGTCGCGCTGTCGTTGGAGCCGCCCGTGGTCCATCTCCCTTTCTCGTCTCTTGGTTCGTTAGGGTCGTACTCGCGGAGAATGTCGGAGCCAAACGCATCGGAACGCTCATGGACTCCGTAAAGAATTGCGTCGAGCCAGTCTTCGTGCGAACGGCCGGTAGCCCCCGTGCCTCCTTCCTGTGTGGATCCGCCCTCGTCGAGAACCCCCACGGCAAATGCAGCGGCGCTTGCACGGTCTGGCTTGTCGAGAATGGCCGCGAGAAACGAGTCCAGGCTTGGCGACGCGTGAAATCTCGAATCGTTCATGAAACGCCTCGGCGGTTTGGGGAGAGCGTGGTGTTACTTCGGCGCGACCGAGGGAAACCGTTCGCGCTGCAATCATATCCCGATTCTAGAGATTCCGAGATGAATTGCAATGTTTGTTTTTGGCCACCCCTTCTCGGAAGTTGGAGGGACAGATTACCACAGCCACCACTTTCCCACGGCCAGGACGTAGACTCCCAAGAGCAGATTGGTCACGGCGTGGGCGGCCACGCAATCCCAGATGTTCCTGGTCTTGGCCATCAGCCACGTGACCAGCCCGAACCAGGCCACGGCGGCGAGCGTCTCCGTCGGCACGCAGTGATAGAGCACCGGCACGCCGACGCCCACCAACACGGCGGGCCAGGTCAACTTGCCAAACGGCACTTCCCACCACTCGGGCTGGATCACCAGTCGCATGAGGAAGCCGCGGAGAAAGAATTCCTCGATCAAGGGCACCACCGCGACCAGCCCCAAGAAGCGGACGCCCAGGAAGCCCCAGGCCAGCAGCGGGCGGCCGGCCAGTTGCACGAAGGGATTGTAGGCCGCGCGGGCGCCCAGGCTGGCAGGCCAGCCGGCGGGAAGCACTTTGCTGAGCCAACTTTCCAGGCCCAGTCCCACGTAGCACAGGCCGATCCAGACGACGGCGCCCGCGGCACCGACAAGAATTGCCCAAGGACTCAGCCGCCAGGGGAACTGGCGATAGCCCGGCCACACCAGGGCGATCGCACAGAGTGTCAGGGCGATTTTCAGCGTGTAGAGCAGCGGATAAGAGGCGGAGGCAAAGGGCAGTATCCTGGTCTTGCCGGCGGCGCCCGCGGGCGCGGGCTCCAATGCCCCCAGCAGCATGTAGACGAGGAAGGGAAGGACGAAGACCAGCCAGCGGTGCTTGGAGAGGAGGTGTTGCTTCAGCATGCCGCCGGCCCAATACGGAGGAGGGCAGACGTTCCTTTCTGCCGACCGGCGACGGGCAGGAATGCCCGCCCTCCTGTCGGCAAGCAAGAATGCCTGCCCTCCGTTGCGTCTGCGGCCGCGGGGCAGCGACGCTCAATCGTTCATGTCCAAGAACACTTCTTCCGAAAGGCCCCGCTGCGCCGCGGCTCCCAATTCATCCAAGCGGCGGCGCTTGCCCACGGCGTGCCAAGGACTGACGCCCCGCAGTTCGGGCATCATCTCGACCAATTGGTCGATGAGCGTCTGGGCCATGCGGTGGATGGGCTCCTGCTCGGCCTGCTCCATGATGGCCAGCGCTGTTTTCATGAGGCGGACCAACTGGGCCCGCTTCATCAACGGCTCGGAGAGCGTATCCTCCGACTCGACCAACAACTCGCCCACCGGCACTTCGAGGGCCTTCTGCCACTCGTACAGCTTGCTAAGCGGCAGGTCCGAACGTTCGTTCTCTTGGCGCCTAATCTCTGCCACGTCCACGTTCAACCGCCGTGCGATCGCCCGGCGTGAGACACCTTGCAGCCGGCGGACGGCTGCCAGCCGATGCAACGGCTGCTCTGCGGCGAGGTTCAGTCTCGGCGAACCATCCGCCCCACACGCGCAATCCACGATGCTCATTGGCACGTCCCTTCCGCGATCACGGCCGGTCGTTTGCCTTACGGAATCCTCAGAGAAAACTCGAAGCAAGCGATGGAGACATTCCGTTTCCCGCGACCAGGCATGATCTCAGCATTCCCATTAGGAGCGACACTTCCTCTGGAAGCTGTACCACTACGAAAACCGACTCACTGGCGAATTGCTTACTGGAAGACCACCAAGAAAAGGGCCCGAACCGAGGGCGGCCTTCGTTGTCTATCCTAGCCGAGCCGCAAGCGGTCCGCAAGCATGTTCCGCAAAATCGGAAAAGAATAACATTCCGCATAGTCGCGGCGGGGGGACCCAACCCACAGGGGGCGAAGGCCGGGGACTGTCCCAATTTCTGTGCCGAAGGCCACGAAAATGGGACTGCCCCCTTCAGGCAGCCCACTGCCCGCTACTGCCCCAGGGCAAGCTGCTTCAGGCGGGCCAGATAATTCGGGCGTGCCGGCCGGTTGCCGTGCGGCAGCCTCGCCATCGTGAGGGATCCCTTGTCCCGCACTAGCACGATTTCGCCCTGGCTCTGGGCCAACCCCGTCTGCAAGGCAGCCTCGTGCCCCAATGGCCGGCTATGCCGAATCGTCCGCACCTGGGGATAATGGCGGGTCAATTCGTGGGCCACCTCGCCGGTGGCATCGGCCGAACCATCGTCGATGATCAGCAACTCGAAGCGGTCGGTCAACGCGGCTGCCGCGTCGAGAACTTCCTCGACGGTCTCTGCTAGCGTTGCTTGCGCGTCTTGGACGGGCAGAAGAACGGTCAAAAAGCGATTCACAAGACTTCCCCTTTCCGCCGCCTTCCAGGCCATGAATCCAAAAAAGAGGCGTGCCGTGGCCCCGGCGTGCGCAGAACCTCATCCTTCCTTTCGGACCGGCACAAACCGCCACTCCAGAGGAGGGAAAAACAATGGTCTTGCACTATCCGTAGGGGACTGGGCGGTCCTGACGCATTTACCGGCGCCGTGGTGATATTTGAAGCGAAATATCGGCCATCAGAGGGGGGTAACTTGGACCTTTCCAGAGAATTACGGCATTTCCAGCAGGCATTACCCCGACGGCGTGGAGTCGTGACCCCAGTCCCCAGCCCCTAGCCCCCAGCCCCCAGCCCCTAGCCCCTAGCCCCTAGCCCCTTGCCCGTGTATGCTGGACGAATGACCCCACTACCTCCCACCGGCCCCGATTTCTCCCGCGGCGACGGCCTGCTGGCCGCCATCGCCCAGGACGCCCAGACGGGCGAAGTCCTCATGCTCGCCTACATGAACGCCGAGAGCTACGCCGAGACCGTGGCGACCGGCCGGGCCGTCTACTACAGCCGCAGCCGCAAGAAACTCTGGCGCAAAGGGGAAGAGAGCGGCAATGTCCAATGGGTCCGCGCCATCTACCTGGACTGCGACCTGGACGCCATCCTGCTCCGCGTCGAGCAAGTGGGGGGGGCCGCCTGCCACGAAGGATATAAAAGTTGCTTCTTCCGCCAAGTCACCCCGGAAGGCTTGAAGGTCATCGGCTCGCGGGTGTTCGATCCGGCGGAAGTCTATGGGAAGAAGTGAGCCATGAGCAACGTCCTGAAACTCGGCATTCCCGCCGGCAGCCTGCAAGAGGCCACCGCGGAGTTGTTTCGCCGCGCCGGCTACAAGATCACCTTCGGCGCGCGGAGCTACTATCCGAGCATTGACGACGAGGAATTGGAGTGCCTGCTGATCCGCGCCCAGGAGATGGCCCGTTACGTCCAGGACGGCGTGTTGGACGCGGGGCTGACCGGCTACGACTGGATCGTGGAGAACGGCGCCGACGTCTACGAGGTGGCGGAGCTGATCTTCTCGAAGGCCAGCCGCCGCCCGGTCCGCTGGGTGCTCTGCGTGCCCGAAGACTCGGCGGTGCGGAGCGTGCAGGACCTGCAGGGGAAGCGGATCGCCACCGAGGCCGTGGGGCTGACCAGCCGCTGGCTCCAGCAGCAGGGAGTGACGGCGCGGGTCGAGTTCAGTTGGGGCGCCACGGAGGTCAAGCCGCCGCGGCTGGCCGACGCCATCGTCGAGGTGACCGAGACCGGCAGCTCGCTGAAGGCCAACCACCTGCGGATCGTCGCCGAGGTTTTGCAGAGCACCACCCGCTTGATCGCCAATCGCCGGGCCTATGCCGATCCGTGGAAGAAGCAGAAGCTCGACGACATCGCCCTGATGCTCCGCGGCGCCATGGCGGCCGAGGGCAAGGTGGGACTGATGATGAACGTGCTGCGGGAGAAGCTCCCGCAGGTGCTGGCCCTCTTGCCGGCCTTGCAGAAGCCGACCATTTCCAGCCTTGCCGACGAGCACTGGGTCGACGTGAACACGATCCTCGATGAAGCGGTGGTGCGGCAGATCATTCCCCGTCTGAAGGCGGCCGGCGCCCGCGGCATCGTCGAATACCCCCTGAGCAAAGTGATTGACTAAAGGGGTCTTGGGTCTTGGGTCTTAGGGCTTGGGGAGGGAGCGGCTTTGGTGCGCACGAATTTTGAGAACCTGCGGGTGTACCTCTTGGCGGAACAATTGGCCGATGAGGTGTGGAAGGTTGTACGCAAGTGGGAAATCCTGGCGCGCGACACGGTGGGAAAGCAGCTTTTGCGCGCTGCGGACAGCATTGGAGCGAACATCGCCGAGGGAAGCGGTCGCGGAAGCGACCAGGATTACCGCCGGTTTCTGCGGATCGCGCGCGGTTCGCTCTGTGAGGCTCAACACTGGCTGCGCCGTGCGTTTCGCCGTGAACTCCTGGCGCCCGAGCAGATTGAACGTCTCAGGGCGATGGTGGACTCGCTTGCCCCCGCGCTGAACGCCTACCTTGGTTCGATTGGTCGAAAGAGTCCCCAAACCCCACCTCCTAAGACCTAAGAGGCTGTGAATCTTTCGGTAAACAAGAAAACCTTCTTGCCCGCCAGGGGTTTCATACATATCTTGTGTAGTTTTGTCGGCCAGGGCAGCCGGAGGACGGGCAATGGATCGGGAT
>JBKQVT010000143.1:0-9447 GCA_052139835.1 Thermoguttaceae bacterium | reverse complement strand
ACATCCTTGTCGCTCCTGCTTCGCGAGACCCGTTCACCCGCCGCCACCCCGTTGTGACGCGCGCCGAAGCCGAAGTGATACCATAAACCGTGAAACCGTAACAGATTAAGACCTTTACAGGGGTGGGTGGATCGAGCGCAGCGAGCCCCACCAGAAGTTTTTCCACAACAAAAACTACTTTGCCGTCAGGCGGTTGTTTTCGTCCACGTGGACGACGGTCGGCCGCAGCGTCTTGGCCTCGTCCGCCGAAACCGCCGCGTAGGCGAGGATCACCACCTTGTCGCCGCGGACGCCCAAGCGGGCGGCCGGACCGTTCAGCAGCATCGTGCCTGAACCCGCCGGGGCCGCGATCACATAGGTCACCAGCCGCTGGCCGTTATTGAGGTTCAGCACGTGCACCTGTTCGCCCGGCAGGAGGTCGGCGGCAGCGATCAAAGCACTGTCGATGGCGATGCTCCCCTCGTAGTCCAACTCCGTGCCGGTCAAGGTCGCCCGATGGATCTTGGACTTCAACATGAACCGCTGCACGCGACTGCCTCCCGGCGCAAACCAACAGATCGTTCCCGCCGCCAAAACTTGCGATGCCCTCTAGTATCGCATGGTGGCGGGCTTCTTTCAACGACCGTAGCTCGACGACGGGGGCATCCCCCGCCAGGGGAGGCCTGTGTGCCACTGCTGGCTTGCCCAGCAGTGCCCGACCTCCGTGGCACTCAGCACTGCTGGGCAAGCCAGCAGTGGCACCCACGAGAGGCCGTGGACCTGACGCCTAGTTGCTGGCGGGGGTCTTGTCGGCAGGCTTGTCCGGGGCCTTGTCGCCGTCGTGGTGCCTGTGGTGCGTGTGCCCCCGGTGGTGCGGATGATCGTAGATCGCCTTGAACTCGTCGAGGGTCAAATAGCCCTTGTTGTCCTTGTCGGCCGCCTTGAAGGCGTCTTCGGCCTTCTTGACGGCCTTCTCGGCCGCCTCCGCCCTCTTCTTCTTAGCCTCCAGGAACTCGCTGAGCGTCAACTTGCCGTCGTCGGCCTTGTTCAATTGTTTGAACTTCTCTTCCGCGGTGGGCCGCTGCTTCTTCGGTTTCTGAGTGTCCTGGGCATACGCCGCGCCGACACCGACACCAGTGACCAAAATCAAGCTCAACAAGAGGCGAAACATCATGACACTCCTTCCAATGAGGGACAGGGGAAGATCATCGACCGCGACGACGGATCATGCGGGCCGCGCCCGGCCATCAAGCAAAATCCACCATAACTATAAGTTAACCCCGTCCTGTGCGAAAGGTTCCGCATCGCCCCCGGGGGAAACTTTCTCAAAAACCAACAACTCTTTAGCATGATGGCCTTGGGGCGACGAATCTGATATCGTAACAAAGCAGGGTGAGGAAGGTGGGGTGGGCATCGCCCACCAAAATATAGCATGGTGGTGGGCCGTGCCCCTTACCAACTCGTTCTGGGCCATTTTCTGCATTTTTCCCTTGAATGTCTGGCCCCTACGATGCCGCGCGTAGTTCGACTCCCGCCGGAGGACACGCCGACGGCCGACGGAATCCGTCGCGCCGGCTGGTGGCGCGATACCGATCAGGGGCAGCGGCTCCGCTGCGAACTCTGCCCCCGCGGCTGCCTGCTGGCGCCGGGGACACGCGGCTTCTGCTTCGTCCGCGAAAACCGCGATGGACAGATGGTCACCACGACCTACGGCCGCAGCACCGGCTTCTGCGTCGATCCCATCGAGAAGAAACCGTTGAACCACTTCTATCCCGGCACGTCGGTGCTCTCGTTCGGCACCGCGGGCTGCAACTTGGGTTGCAAGTTCTGCCAGAACTGGAGCACCTCGAAATCCCGCGACGTCGAGGCCGCCTGCGAGGCCGCCGTCCCCGAGGCCATCGCCGAAGCCGCCGTCCGCCTGGGCTGCCGCGCCGTGGCCTTCACCTACAATGACCCCATTGTCTGGGCCGAATATGCCATCGACACCGCCTGGGCCTGCCGCCAGGCGGGAATCAAAACCGTCGCCGTCACCGCCGGCTACATCAACGCCGAGGCCCGCCAGGCCTTCTTCCAGCACATCGACGCCGCCAACGTCGATCTGAAGGGCTTCAGCGAGGAATTCTACCGCACGCTGACCGATGGGCGGCTGGAGCCGGTGCTGGAAACCCTCCGCTGGATTGCCCGCCAAAGCACCACCTGGCTGGAAATCACCAACCTGATCATTCCGCGGGCGAACGATTCCCTGGAGGAGATCGAGCGGATGTGCCGCTGGATCGCGGAGGAGTTGGGGGCCGACGTGCCGCTGCACTTTTCGGCGTTTCATCCCGACTTCAAGCTGTCGGATCGGGGCCCGACGCCGCCGGAGACGCTCTCCGCGGCCTACGACGTCGCCCGCCGCTGCGGCCTGCACTACGTCTACACCGGCAACGTCAGCGACCGCCGCCGGCAGACGACCTATTGTCCCGGCTGCGGGCGGCCGGTGATCGAGCGCGACGGCTATGTCGTGGGGGAGTACGGCCTCCGCCAAGGCCGCTGCGCGGCGTGCAACGTGGCGATTGCCGGCCGGTGGGACGAGCAGCCGGGCGATTGGGGCGGCCGCCGCCTGCCGGTGCGCATCGGCCGCATCGTCCCCGAGCCCCTCCCGCCGACCGGCCCCCGGCTGTGCCCCGTCCTGACCGAGCAGCAACAGCAGCAGGTCTTTCGGGCGGCGGGCCGGTGCGTGGCCGACAGCGTGCAATCGCGCCGCGGGCCGGATGCGGCCGCCGCGCTGGGCCCCATCGCCGAACTGCCCGTCTATGGCAGCTTCGTCAGCCTCAAGCGTGGCGGGCAACTCCGCGCCTGTTGCGGTTTCCTCGGTCCCTCGGTGTCGCTGGGCGAGGCGGTCAGCCATGCCGCCGTCCGCGCGGCGCGCGACGATCCGCGCTTCGCCCCCATCGCGGCCGAGGAGCTCGACAGCCTGAAGATGGAGGTCTGGCTGCTGTGGGGGCTCCAGCCGGTGGCCGCCCGCGGCCGCGATCGCCTCCAGGCCGTGACCATCGGCAAGCACGGCGTGCAGATCGCCCGCGGCCAGGCCCGCGGACTGCTCCTGCCCTCGGTGGCGGTCGACCATCACCTTGATGCCAAGGGATTTCTCCAGCAGGTGTGTTTGAAGGCCGGGCTGCCCTCAGACGCCTGGTTGGACGACCACGCCACGCTGATGACCTTCGAGGGCTATGCCATCGGCGGCCCGCTTCGCGAGGCGCTGGCCCAGACGGTGGAAACCGTCCGGAGCGACTGTGGCGGCGGGGAAGAAGATCCTCCGTCGTGGCCCTCGCCGGAGGCAGAGGACCGGCCGGCCGCGGTGGCCGGCGCCTTCTATCCCGCGCGGCGCGAGGAGATCGACCGCATGCTCGATGAGTTTCTCGCCGCAGGGCCGGCCGAAGCGCCGCAGGCCTGGCCGGCGGCGATGATCCCGCACGCCGGCTGGATCTATTCGGGCGCGGTGGCGGCGGCGGTGCTGAGCCGCGTGCGGATTCCCTCGCGGGTAATCATCTTCTGTCCGCGGCACCACCCCGGCGGCGCCGAGTGGGCCGTGGCGCCGTACCGGCGCTGGCTGATTCCCGGCGGCGCCGTGCCGGCCGACGTGGACTTGGCCCGGCAACTGGCGGGGGCCGTCAAGGGCCTGCGACTCGACGCCCGGCCGCACGCGCAAGAACATGCCATCGAGGTGCAGTTGCCGCTGTTGGCGCGGCTGGCCTCCCAGGCCCGCGTGGTGGGCATCACCGTCGGCAGTGCCAAGCTGCCCAGCCTGTGCGGCTTTGCCCAGCAGCTTGCCGGCGTGCTCCGCGGCGAGTCCGAGCCGCCGCTGCTTGTGATCTCCAGCGACATGAACCATTTCGCCGACGAAGCCCGCACCCGCCGCCTCGACCGCTTGGCGCTGGACGCCCTGGAGAGCCTCGATCCGGCCCGGCTCTATGAAACCGTCCAGCAGCACCAGATCAGCATGTGCGGAATGCACGCCGCGGTCATTGTCCTGGAGACCTTGCGGCAGCTCGGCCGGCTGCACCGTTGCCTGGAGGTTGGCTACACCACCAGCGCCGCGCGGAGCGGCGACAGCCGCCGCGTGGTGGGCTACGCGGGGCTGCTGCTGGGGTGAACTGGAAAGGCCCTCACCCCGGCCCTCTCCCGGAGGGAGAGGGGGAGCTGGTTCAGGTCGGCGGTTTGTGCGTCAGGTCGATGCCGACGGCGGCCGCCCGCTGGATGAGGGCCCGCTTGAAGTACTGGAAGCGGAGGTGGGCGGGCTTCTTCTTGGCCCACAGGAGCGTGCTCTCGAACAGATCGGCTGGAAAGCGCCCCTTGTTGACCCGGTGAACAATCCAATTCACAAAGTGCCCGTCATCGGGCGTGCCCACGTGCAGTACGGCCTTGATCTGGTCGGGATCGAACGTGGTGGTGGGCGTGGCGTGTGCCCAGCAAGACCAAGCGATGGCAAGAACCAGCAACACAACGAGGAAACTGAAGGTTCTCCGCAACATCCGCGCGTCCTCCCGTTGGTATTCAGCGGTGGCGACTTATAGTCAAAATGCTCCCTGGACGCAAGGGCAAGGACCCGGGGGCAGGGATTATTTCCCCCCTCGTCTTTCCGGGTTGACTACCACAAGAATAGCCCTGTATAGTAAACAAGGATACTTAGCGCTACGGCCCCTGAGCATGTTGGACCGCCCTATGCCGCCGGTGGTGATTGAACTGCGCAGTGCAGAAGACTGGCGTGACGTGGTACACCAAGCGGTCCAAGCGTTGGCGGAAGGGAAGCTGGTGGCGTTTCCCACCGAGACCGTCTACGGGGTTGCGGCCAGTGCCCTGGACGAGCGGGGAGTGCGGCGGCTCGTGGAGCTGAAGGGCCGCCGCCGCGGCCACGCCCTGAGCCTGGCGGTCAAGAGCGCCGACGAGGCGCGGGATTACGCCCCCGGCATGAGCAACCTGGCCCAGCGGCTGGCACGGCGGTGTTGGCCGGGGCCGGTCACCTTGGTGGTCGACGACGTGCATCCGGAGAGCCTGCGGCGGCGGCTTCCGCCCGCCGTCCAAGAGTGGGTTGCGCCCAAGCGAACCATCGGGCTGCGCGTGCCGGGGCATGAGGTCGTGCTGGCCGTGTTGCGGATGCTGGCCGGCCCGCTGGTCCTCAGCAGCGCCAACCTCGGCGGCCAGGCCGAGGCGGTCACCGCCCAGCAGGTGTTGGACGCCCTGGGCGACCGCATCGACCTGGTCTTGGACGACGGGCCGTGCCGCTTCGGAGAGCCTTCCTCGGTGGTCCGCGTCGAGGGCAGCCGCTATAAAATCGTCCGCCCCGGGGTCGTGCCGGAGAAGACCTTGCAGCGGCTGGCCAGCCTGATGATCCTCTTTGTCTGCACGGGCAATACCTGCCGCAGCCCGATGGCCGAGGCCATCGCCCGCAGCCTGTTGGCCAAGCGGCTGGGTTGCCGGCCCAACGAGTTGGAGGACCATGGCGTGCTGGTGATGTCGGCGGGCGTGGCCGCCGCCCTGGGCGGCCGTGCCAGCCCGGAAGCGGTCCAGGTCCTGTCCACGATGGGGCTGGACCTTGCCGACCATGAGACGCAGCCGCTGACCGAACCCCTGGTGCGGCACGCCGACGTGATCTACACTATGACGCGGTCGCATCGCGAGGCCCTGGTGGCCCAATGGCCCGGCGCCGCCGAGCGGACGATCCTGCTGGCCGCCGACGAGTCGGATCTGTGTGACCCGATCGGGGGACCATTGGAACGCTACCAGCGCTGTGCGGTGCAAATCCGGGCGGAACTGGAAATCCGCCTGGACCAACTGGAACTGTAAGTAAAGGGAGTTAGAAGTTAGAAGTTAGGAGTTAGAAGAGTGTGATTCCGACTCCTGCCTCCTGTCTTCTAACTCCTAACTCCTAACTCCTAACTCCTTACTCCCATGCTCATCGCAGTCGGCACCGATCATCGCGGTTTCCCCCTTCGCGGCAAGATCATCGACCTGCTCCAGCGGCTCGGCCATGACGTGGAAGACATGGGCACCCGGAGCGAAGAGCCCGTGGATTACCCCGACGTGGCGGCGCGGGTGGCGCAAAAGGTGAGCCAGCACGAGGCCGATCGGGGCATTCTCGTCTGCGGCACCGCCCTGGGCATGTGCATCGCCGCCAACAAGTTTCCCGGCGTCCGCGCCGCCCCCTGCCACGACGACTTGACGGCCGAAATGAGCCGCCGCCACAACGATTCCAACGTGCTGTGCCTGTCGGCCGACCTGCTGGGCGAGCGCCTCATCGGCCACATGATCGAATTGTGGCTGGCCACGCCCTTCGAGGGCGGGCGCCACGCCCGCCGCATCGAGAAGATCACCGCCCTGGAGCGCGAAATCGCCGAGGAAGCTAAGGATGACGGATGAAGGATCAAGGATGAAGGAGCGGGAAGCAAATTCGGAATTCGGAAGGTGGAATTCGGAAGGGCCCTCTTCATCCTTCATCCTTGATCCTTGATCCTTCCTTCTGGCGCGGCTGTAGCGTTCGTAGCGGACACCGAGGGGAAAAACCGCGCTGGATAGGCAGATTTTCTCATGCCAGCGTCTTGGAAGCCCCTCGCCCCCTGTGTAAGATGGATGTTAAGATGAGGCTCGGTTCTGCGCGTTCGCCTTAGACCCGCAGCCTCGTCACGAGGGGCCCTTCTCCATGCACTACTCGCGCCATCCTAAGCCGGACGAGGTCGAACAGTTGCTGCGGAACGCCGAACTCCGCGACGAACTGGAACGCTACCTCGACGAGTCGATCAGCCGGGTGAACGTCCAACACTGGACGTTGGCCGCCGAGAACGAATTTCTCGCCTCCATGTTGGCGTGGGAACAGGCCCCCATCCTGCCCATCTACCGCTGGTTCGAGCCCGACTTGCGGCTGCCGCGGGCCGAATCGCTCAGCGACGACGACCTCCACCAGATCCTCTGGGACGTGGTGCGCAAGCTCTTTCTCAAGCGCATCGTCCTGGACTTCACCGACCACCTGAGCGACCGCGAGTTGTATCGCTTGATCTACCGCGATATCTTGCCGGCCCGCGAGAAGAAGCTCGACTACCCCAACAGCTACCTGCACTGGGATTGCACCGGCAGCGGCGGCGACTCGGAGGTCTGGCTCCGCTACTACGCCAGCGACGAGGAACGGGAAGAATGGGCCGAGGCCTATCGGCAGCCGCTGCCGCCGCGGACACCTTTGCCGTATCCCCGCAATCTGCCCCGCGAGCCGGGCAACGGCTAACGCAATCCCCCTCTCCCGAGCGGAGGTTATGCTTTAGCATAACGTCTGTTGCCGTCGCAGGTTACGTTATGCTGAAGCATAACCTACGGACCTGCCGATACTTACTATGGCCAGTGATATATCAGTTTGTTGATAATATTACTGTTTACTTCTTTCGCTGATTTGCCTATACTGAGTAGGGTATCACGATCCTGGGTAAGCGAACCTCGGCAAGCTGCAAGGCAAGGAGCAAGGCTTATGGCCACAGCAACGATGGAGATGACCGCCGCCACCGCCGCCCACAATGGGCAGCAGGCTAGCCCCACGGCCCCCACGGCGACGCCGCAAGCGACGGTCCGTGTCGCCGGGCCCGAGGAGGTCCAATGGCTCGACGAGCGGAGCCGGGCCCTGGAAGGGGCCACGCCCGAGGAAATCCTTGCCTGGGCCGTGGAGACCTATTTTCCCCGCTTCACCATGGCCACCGGCCTGGGGCCCGAGGGCTGCGTCATCATCGCCATGCTGGCGAAGATCGAGCCGCGGGTCTACGTCTTCAACCTCGACACCGGCTACCAGTTTGCCGAGACGCTCGAACTCCGCGAGCGGATCGCCGCGAAGTACGGCATGGTCGTCGATCTGCAACGGCCGGATCTGTCGGTGGCGGAGTATGAGGCGGTCCACGGCGGGCCGGTCTACCGGAGCAACCCCGACCGCTGCTGCTTCGACCGCAAGGTGGCGGTTTTGCAGCGGGTGGCGGCCGGCTTCGACGCCTGGGCCACCGGGGTGCGCCGCGACCAGGGCCCCACCCGCGCCCAGACGCCCATCGTCCGCTGGGACAAGAAATTCGGCCTGGCGAAGATCAGCCCCCTGGCCGCCTGGACGAAGAAGGACGTGTGGAACTACATCGTTAAGGAGGACGTGCCCTACAATCCGCTGCACGATCAAGGCTATCCGAGCATCGGCTGCTGGCCCTGCACCCGCGCCGTCGGGCCGGGCGAGGACGAGCGGGCCGGCCGCTGGAGCGGCACAGTCAAGACCGAGTGCGGCCTGCATACCGCCGCCGAATGATCAGCCCTGCTTCCGCGCCAAGCACTGCTGAGCCAGCCAGGCGGCGGCCGGGGCGATGCCGGCCCCCGTCCGCGCCGAAACCTGCCACACCAACGCGGCAGGCGCCAAGCGATTCATGTCGCTGGTGATCCGCGCGACGTTGAAGTCACCATGCGGCAAGAGGTCGGTCTTGGTGACGAACAGGGCCTGGGAGCCCTGGAAGATGGCCGGATACTTCACCGCCTTGTCGTCGCCTTCGGCGGTGCTGAGGACCACGATGCGGAGGTGCTCGCCCAGGTCGAAACCGGCGGTGCAGACCAGGTTGCCCACGTTCTCGATCAAGAGCAGGTCGATCTTCTCCAGGTCGAGGCCGCCCAGCGCCGAGGCGATCATGTTGGCGTCGAGGTGGCAGGCGCCGTCGGTATTGATTTGGACGACCGGCAGGCCAAGGGCCTCGATGCGCTGGGCGTCGATCGAGCCGGCGATGTCGCCCTCGATGACGGCCGCCGCGGGCCGGCCACGGAACTCGGCCAGCAGGGCCTCCAGGAGGGTCGTCTTGCCGCAGCCCGGCGAGCCCACCACGTTGACGCAAAACACGCCGGCGGCGTCGAAGCGGGCGCGGTTCTCGGCGGCCAGTTGCTCGTTGGCCTTGAGGATGTTCTTGGCGGCGACGATCTTCACGGGACCTCCTCCAGTTCAATGCTTTGCAGGAGCAACTGCCGGCCCTCTTCAATCGTAATCCGTGGGCTCTGGCAGCGGGGACACTCGACCACCAACTCGTCGATCTCTTCACGGGCGCCGCAGTCCTGGCAGCAACACACCGCCCGCGGCTGTTGGATGGCCACTTTGGCCCCCTCGACCACCGTGCCCGGCGAGAGCAGCTCGAAGGCGAAGCGGAGGGAGTCGCAATGGACGCCGGAAAGCTGCCCGACGGCCAGTTCCAGCCGCGTCACGCGTCCTGTCTGCCCTGCGCGGCGGACCTCCCGCCGAACCTGGTCAATCAGGGCCTCGACAATGGCCAACTCGTGCATGGGGCGGAGGCAAGGGACAAAGGTGGACGTGGGGTGCCACTGCTGGCTTGAAACTTTCGCAGGAATGGCGCTGCTGATTCGACCGGTGTCCTTGGGGAATGAAAGATGTCTCCTGTGATCACGACGGCAGCGCCATCCATAGAGTTTAATTTCTCGACC
>JBKQVT010000142.1:0-2541 GCA_052139835.1 Thermoguttaceae bacterium | reverse complement strand
GCCTTGGAACGGACCAGACGCGGAACCCAGTCCATCGTCCGCAGTTCGTTGAGCATGGCGCCACGGATACGCGGCACGCAATAGGTCTCGAACTTGACGCCGCGCGACAGATCGAAAGCGTCGATCGCGTCCATCAGGCCGAAGACGCCCGCCGAGATCAGGTCGTCCAGTTCGACGCCCTCGGGCAGCCGGGCCCAAATGCGCTCGCCGTTATACTTGACCAGGGGCAGGTAGATTTCCACCAGGCGGTTGCGAAGCTCCTGGTTGTCGGGGATCCGTTTGAATTCGATCCACAGTTGTTCGACTTCTTCCGGGGCGACAGCAGTTGCCATGCGTTCCTCCATGAAGGCGCCCGACGGCGCCGGTTACCGGAGATTCCACTCCGTATTTCCTTCTCCGGCGCCCCCCGATCCGCCGGTGATGATCTTCTTCTTAAGAATCAAAAGGAGTTAGGAGTTAGGAGTTAGAAGCATTGAACACCCACCACTCCGCGATTCTGACTCCTAACTTCTAACTCCTGACTCCTGGCTTCGGTGCGGTTGCGGCCGTCGTGCCCTCGGGCAACTCGGCGGCGATGCGGCCGTTGACCGCATCCCGGACCGTCTGCTCGGCAAACCAGCCGATGACGCAACCGAGGACCGCGAAGGCCAGCAGGCTCGCCCAGGCGTGGTACAGGACCGCTTCGGTTCCGCCGCCGCCGAGCAGGCCGCGGGCCAACACGGTCAGGAATGCCAAGGGGCCGAGGATGCCAGCGTAAGTTCGTGCCAACGGTGCGTCCCTCGATTGCCATTAAACTTCACGTAGTCGGCGTAGTTTAACAGCACGTCGAATACGGGTAGTTCTCCCCTGTTATCGGCTGGGACGCGGTTGAGGTTGAGTCCTTTCTTGGTTTTTTTCACATGGCCAATGAGGTTCAGTTCGGCCGCCAGAAAGCGACGGCAGGCCTCGGCCAGGCGGCGGTAGGCGGCGTCGGCCGTGGGCCGGTCGGACACCATGTTCATCAACACGTGAGTTTTTGCATGGGAAGGGGCGACAGTCCCCGACAGTCGCTTGATCGCGGCATAGGTTTCCACGACGGCAGCGGTTTCGGGGGTGGTGACCACCAACCGCTCTTCGGCGGCCAACCAGCACCGCTGGGCCAGCCGGCCGGGATCGTTGCCGGCATCGAGCACGACCACGTCGGTCGAGGGCCCGAGGGCGGCCAATTGCGTCAAGAGCCGATCGGCGCGGTGCGGTCCCGGATCGGCCGGGCCGTCGCCGGCCCAGGCGCCGGGAAGGATGCGCAGGCCGCCGGGACCGGACTGGATCGCCTCGACGAGCGTTGCGCGGCCGGAAAGCACGTCGGCCAGGTTGCGGCGAGGCTGGAGGCCGCAGAGGATGGCGGCGTCGCCGCCGCGGGCCGCGTCGACCAGGAGGGGCCGCAAGCGGCGTCGCTCCAGCGCGGCGGCCAGCAGCAGCGCGACGGTGGTCGTGCCCACGCCGCCCTTTCCGCCGGCGACGACCAGCAGGGCCGGCCTGCCCTGGGCGCGGGGCGTGGCGGCGGAGTGCCGGACCAGGTTTCGCAAGTCGTTGGCTTGATCGAGCATGTGTGAAATTCGTCCCCTCTCCCTCCGGGAGAGGGTAGGGTGAGGGCAATCAGACAAAGCGTTGCAAGTTTCGCGTCTACGTTTTTTCCACAAGGCCCTCACCCCCTGCCCCTCTCCCGGAGGGAGAGGGGGATTATGATACGGTGGCCGGTTCCATGCCGAGGATCAGGCGGGCCAGCCGCTGGGCATGGGCCGGCTCGATGTCGTCGGGCACGTTTTGCCCGTTGGTCAAGTAGCTCAGCGGCAGCTTGCTGAAGCGGAGCACGGAGAGCACGTTGCCCAGGCTCGAGGCCTCGTCGAGCTTGGTGAGGATCAGGGCCGTGGTGCCCACGGCGGCGAAGCGCTCGGCGGTCTGCTGCAAGGTCCGGGCGCCGGTCATGGCGCTGAGGACAAGGTGGATCTCGTCGGCGTCGGCCTCGGTGACGAAGGCGCGGAGTTCCTGGATGCGGACCTCGTCCTTGGGGCTGCGGCCGGCGGTGTCCATGAGGATCAGGTCCAGGTCCGACATGCGGGTGACGGCCTGGTGCATCTCGCGCGGCGTGGAGACGACCTGCATGGGCAGATCGATGATGTCGGCGTAGGTTCTCAATTGCTCCACCGCCGCAATGCGATAGGTGTCGACCGTGATCAACCCCACGCGGCGGCGCTGCTTAAGCCGGTAATGCGCGGCCAGCTTGGCGATGGTCGTGGTTTTGCCCACGCCCGTGGGACCGACCAAAGCCACCAGCCGCCGCACGTCGGGCTGCACCGGAATGGGGCCGGTGGTGGCAATTTGCGATTCCATGATCCGGGCGATCCGGGCCTCCACCAACAGCGGGTCCGACAGCTCGGCCCCGGTTACCTGCGCGCGAACCTGCTCGACCAGTGTGCGGGCGAGTTCCTCGTCGATGTCGGCCTCGATCAAATCGGTATACAGGCCGAAGAGCGACTCCGGCAGGTCCTGCGTGGACGCTCC
>JBKQVT010000141.1:0-35175 GCA_052139835.1 Thermoguttaceae bacterium | reverse complement strand
CAACGCAACGCGACGGCACGGCGATGCCACATCAAGCGAACGCGAAAGAAACTGCGACAATTGGGCATCTATCTGAAAAACCTTGTACGCTGTAAGTGGCCGTAATCCTGCGCAGTAGAACTAGCTTTGCGGTCAGAGTAACTCGGCCGGCTCCGCTGGAGAAGAAAATCGCCGTGGGCGTGGGCGGCGGCGTGAAGCTGGAGTTGGTCCTGATTCCCGCGGGCGAGTTCCTGATGGGCTCGCCCGATTCGGACAACGACGCCGGCAACGACGAGAAACCCCAGCACCGGGTGCGGATCACCAAACCTTTCTACCTGGGCAAGTACCTGGTGACGCAGGAGCAGTGGCAGGCCGTGATGGGCAATAAGCGCAGCAATTCCAAGGGGCCGAGGAACCTAGTTGAACAGACCAGTTGGGACGACTGCCAGAAGTTCATGGAAAAGCTGAACGAGAAGGTCGGCGGCGGGACGTTCTCCCTGCCGACCGAGGCGCAGTGGGAATACGCCTGCCGGGCAGGGAGCACGACGCGCTATTTCTTCGGGGACGACGAGTCGCAACTGGGGAGATACGCGTGGTATGCCGAGAATTCTGGCGGCAAGACGCATCCTGTTGGCGGGAAGAAGCCGAACGCCTGGGGTTTGTATGACATGCACGGGAACGTATGGCAGTGGTGCGCGGACTGGTATAATGCCGGTTACTACAAGGAATCGCCGGTGGATGATCCGACGGGGCCTACAACGGGCTCGGGCCGCGTGAACCGGGGCGGGAGCTGGAATTACACCGCCAGGTACTGCCGTTCGGCGTATCGCAACAGCCGCCTGCCCGGGCGCGGGAACGACAACCGGGGCTTGCGTGTCTCCCGAGCGGCGGGGGAATAGTATGGTCAGCGAGCGAAGCCGGCGCCTAGGCCGCAGTAGAGGCCCAACGCGAAGCGCGGCCGACGCCGGGCAGGCACAGCGCCTCCGCAACGACGACGTCACGTGGCTGGCCATCCCTTTGGAGGAGTAACGCGATGCCCTGGCCGACGCCGACCGATTTCCGGCACGCGATCCAAGATACTCGTAGTGCGCTGGACGACGAGGAATTGCGCCACGGCGAGGCCACCCGCAACGCCCGCGGCCTGCCCATGCTCTGGTCGGGCAACTTCGCCAGCGTCTACCGCATCCACTGCCCGGCCACGGGCAAGACCTGGGCGCTGAAATGCTTCACCCGCGAAGTGAGCACTCGGCAGGAGCGCTATCGCCAGATCGCCGCCTGCCTGAAGGCGGCCCGTCACGCGGGCGTGGGCGTCGGCCATGAAGGCCGCCGACCGTTCGTCGGTGGTCAAAATCGTGGGAAAGGTCGCATCGGCCAGGGCGTCGAACAGTTCGAGGGTCTGGATGCCGGGGATGCCGAAGACCCGCTCCACGCCAAGCTGCTGCAAGGTCGCGACCAACGCCTCCGCGCCCGTGCCTTTCATGACGGCAGCCTCCGCAATCCGTTGGCCCACCGCACGTAGACGGCAAAACCCACGACGCCGAGGACCGCGCCGCAAAAGAGATCGATCACGACGTGCCGCTTGGTGGCCACCGTGGCATAGAGGATCCCCAGGGCCCAGCACCAGCTCAGCAGGCGAAACCAGCCCCGGTCTCCAAGGGCCCGAAACAGCCGCTGGATGCACAGCGCCGAGTAGACCGCAAACGTGGCGTGCAGCGAGGGGCAGGCGTTGATCAGTCCGTCCACCGAGGCAAGCACCCGAAAGGCCGGGTGCCCGAGCCAATCGCTCTGCGGCGGCGGCACCGCCGTCGGCCAAAAGAGAAAGACGGCAAGTCCCGCCAGGCACAGACCCGTGAGAACGCCGCAGTAGGCAACAAGCTCCCGCTTCTCGTCCAGCAGCCAGGACGCCAGCGGCATGTACAGCCAGAGCGAGGCGTACAGAAACACGGCATCCGGATGAAAACCGATGAGCCGGTCCCATTGCGTCAGCGGCAGTTCCGTGACGGCGAAGAGGGGATGATTTTGGAGGAGGAAATAGGCGGCGAAGAAAGCGACGGTGATCAGCACGCTGGCGATCACTTTGAACCGCCAATGGGCCGTCAAGCGGAGCACGAGGCGCCGGCATCCCGTGGTCCGATCCTCCTCGCCCCTATTCATCATTCGGCCCCGCGCCCTACGCTCCACGGTTTTATACCATGTGGGGGGAGAGGCCACCAGTACCTGGCAAGTGCAAAAACGCCGGGGGTTTTCCGTTCGGCGGCTGGTGTCTCGGCGCCCCACGTGTCCAGTCTGGATTCGCGGGTGCGCCGGAGGCCGATCGCCTGCTGGAATGATGCACACGCACAACACGGGGCAGGCCGGTCTACTCGCCGGCATCCCCGGTGCCAATAATTACCAAGCTGGTCGATGTTGTGCGTTGGCGTCAACCAGCGTTTTGGGGTGAAGAGAACCGTTCGCACATGCGACTCGAAGTTGGAGGTAAAAACCATGGGCGCTTCTATTGCCGCTGAGCCGGTTGCCGCGAAGGCCCCGGCGCGCAGGCCCAGCACGTTTCTGGCCGGCGTGCGTCCCTACGCCGTGGGCTATTATGTCCCCGACTATGTCCCTGCCGACACCGATCTGTTGTGTGCCTTTCGCATCCTGCCCGCCGCCGGCGCCGACATGATCGAGGCCTCCGCGGCCGTGGCCGCCGAATCCTCCACCGGCACCTGGACCGAAGTCTGGTCGAACCAATTGACCGACCTCGACTACTACAAGGCCAAGGTCTACCGCATCGAAGGCGACATCGCATCGATCGCCTACCCGATGGACCTGTTCGAGGAGAACAGCGTCGTCAACATCATGTCGTCCATCGTGGGCAACGTCTTTGGCTTCAAGGCGGTCAGCGCCCTGCGGCTGGAAGACATGCGGATTCCCATCGCCCTGGTGAAGACCTTTCCCGGACCGAACGTGGGCATTTACGACGAGCGGGCGCGGCTGAACAAGTGGGGACGCCCCTTGCTGGGCGGCACCGTGAAGCCCAAGCTCGGCCTCAGCGCCAAGGACTATGCCACGATCATCTACGAATGCCTGGTCGGAGGACTGGATACCACCAAGGACGATGAAAACATGAACAGCCAGCCCTTCAACCGCTGGCGCGACCGCTTCCGTTACGGCATCGACGCGGTCGGGAAGGCGGAGGCCGAAACCGGGGAAGCCAAGGGGCATTTCTTCAACGTCACCGCCAACTCCACCGAAGAGGCCCTGCGGCGGCTCGAGTACATCGCCGCGCAAGGCAGCCGTTATATCATGTATGATTTCCTCACCGCCGGCTTCGCCGCCTCCGCCGACGTGTTCAAACGCGCCGGCGAACTGGGAGTGATCGTCCACTGCCACCGCGCCATGCACGCCGTCTTCACCCGCCAGAAAAACCACGGCGTCCACATGCGCGTCGTGGCCAAGTGGCTGCGGCTCACCGGCGGCGATCACCTGCACACGGGCACGGTCGTGGGAAAACTGGAAGGCTCGCGGGAAGAGACCCTGGGCATCGTGGATCTGCTGCGCGAGCGCCACATCCCGGCCTCCCCGCCGCGCGGCTTGTACTTCGATCAGGACTTCGCCGGCCTGAAAAGCACCTGGCCCGTGGCCTCCGGCGGCATCCACGTCCTCAACATCCCCGACCTGTACGCCATTTACGGCAACGACGCCTTTTGGCTCTTCGGCGGCGGCACGCACGGCCATCCCAAGGGGAGCCGCGCCGGGGCCCGCGCCAACCGCGTCGCCACCGAGGCGGTCGCCTCCGGCAAAACCCTGGATGAGGCCGCCGCCACCTGTCCCGAGCTGCGCGAGGCCATGGAACTATGGGGCAATGTCAAGTTCGCCGAGTCGCAATGAGACGCCTTAACGCCGCCCGGAGGTGTTCTGATGATCACACGACGTCCCATCCTCCTCGGCATCGCCGGCGACAGCGCCGCCGGCAAAAGCACCATCTCGCAAGGACTTATGAATATCCTCGGCGCCGAGACGGTCACCCGCGTCTGCACCGACGATTATCACAAGTACGACCGCAGCGAGCGCGCCCAGCGATGCCTCACCCCGCTGCGCCCGGAGTGCAATTACATCGACGTCATGGAACAGCACCTGGAGTGCTTGCACTACGGCCAGCCCATCCTCAAGCCGGTCTACGAGCACGACACCGGCACGCTCGTCCGGCCGGAGTACGTGCGGCCGCGACCCTTCGTCCTGGTCGACGGCTTGCTGGGCTTCTCCACGCCGACCCTGCGGCAATTCTACGACGTCAAGGTGTTTCTGGAGCCGCCGGAGGATCTGCGGAAGGTGTGGAAGCTCAAGCGCGACACCACCCGGCGCGGCTACACGACCCAGCAGGTGCTGGCGGAACTGGAGCGGCGCGAGCCCGACTCGCGCGACTTCATTCGCCCGCAGCGCGAGTATGCCGACGTCGTGGTGACGTTCTATCCGCCGGGGGGCTGTTCGCCGGAGGAGGCGGGGCCAAACCTGAACGTGCGGTTGGTGCTGCGGCCCACGATTCCTCACCCGGACCTCAGTTACCTGGATCCCACCGTCCGCGCGCTGGTCAACGGCCACGCCAGCCCGGCATCCGGCGTGCGGCTGCACCTCGCCCGCGACCAGGGACGCCCGGTGGACGTCCTGGAAATCGACGGCGACGTGGCCGGCCAGCACGCGGCCGAGTTGGAAGACGCGATGTGGCAGCACTTGCCCGACCTGCGGCCGGTGAGCAACGATCAATTCGGGGCCTACCAGGATGGTCGCCAAGTGCGGCACAGTTCGCCGCTGGCGCTGACGCAGCTTTTGATCGCCTACCACCTGCTGCGGAAGTACAGCGACCTTTCCCAACTGCCGTTCGCGCGCCCGGTGGCCGCGCTCAGCCGCCTTGGGGCCGTCCCGCGCGTTGCCGAGCGGATCGGCCCCCAATCGGCCACCTCGGTCGCTCAACACTGATCGGCTTACGACCGCGACTGCTTGGCTTCGAGCTTGGCTTCCAGGGCCTTCAGCTTGCTTTCCAGTTCCTGGACCCGCGCCTCCAACGCCTTGACGTTGTGGTCGCCGGGGCCTTCGAACCCCGCGGGCGGCCATCCGCCCGGACCAGGCATCGGGCCGCCGGGACCGGCACCCGGGCCACCGGGGCCGCCCGGACCAAACCCCGGACCGCCGGCGCCGCCAGGTCCTCCTGGACCGGCCGGTCCCGGCATGGGTCCGCCAGGACCGCCCGGACCGGCACCCAGACCACCGGGGCCGCCTGGACCAAACCCCGGTCCACCGGGACCGCCTGGTCCCGGCATGGGACCGCCCGGACCCCACATCGGCCCGCCCGGCGGCGGCCCACCGGGAATCGGGCCGTGTGGCCGGCCATGCTCGTTCGTTTCCTTGTGCAATTGTGTCATTCCCTCGGTGAACTCTTCCAGGCTCAGCTTGCCGTCCTTGTCTTTGTCCCACTTCTGGAAAAGCTCCTTGAGGTCGGGCCGCTTGCCGAACCTGCCCGGCGGCGGCCCAAACGGCGGCGGGGGCGGCAAGGGATGCTCCTTCGCCGCCGCCACGAACTCCTCTAGCGTGACCTTCCCGTCCCCCTTCTTGTCGGCGGCCTTCAACAGGGCCGCGAGCGGCTCGGGGGTGTCGGCCGGAATCCCGGCCACCAAAATCACGCCGTCGTGGTTGGCGAGGTGCTTGAAGAGCATCTCGGGGTCGGGCGGACAGGGCTTCGGGCCATCCTGCGCCACGACGACTCGCGGCAGAACTAGCACCGCGGCGGCCGTCAACACAATCCAGGCTACTTTGCGCATCGTTGGTCTCCTTGAAACGAAAGGGTTGTGAATCTTCGTCCTCTACCAACCCTAGTAACCCAACGGCCCGGAAACCGCCGCAAGAATCCGACCCTCAGCCGCGTGCCACGGCTGTGCCAGCCGTGTTTTCATGCTGCCGGCGCGGTTTGCGCGGCTGAGACAGCCGTGACACAGCATAAATCCCCATCGACGTGAACCGCTGCTTGATCGATCACCCTGGACCGTCGGGCGGCGGACCGTCGGGGGAAGGACCATCGGGCGGCGGACTGTGATGCCCAGGGCCGCCGGGGGGCGGACCACCGGGCGGAAAACCGGGAGGCGGAAAATCCAGGGCGTCCTTGAACGCCGGCCCCGTAAGCTTCCGCCACTCGGCCAGTTGCGCGAACGTCAGCACCGCCTGGGCCTTTTCCATGACGCCTTGCATCACCGCCTGGCGGCCGCCGGGCGGTGGCCGCGGGCCGTGGGGCTCCTCGCCGAAATTCCACGCCGGCGCAAAGGCCTCTCGTTGGATCTGCCGGATGGTCCGCCGCTGGTCGTCGCTCAGGCCCAGCCGCGCCACGATCTTCGGTTGGTCGAAGGCCATCGGGCCGTGCAACTGTAAGGTGATTTGCTCCAGCCGTTGCCGTTGCACCGGGGTGAGCGTCGCCCACATCACGCCGTCGTTGGCCCGCGCCAGTTCCAAGAACCGCGAGCGCCGCTCGGGCGAGGACATCTCGCGGAAGTCGCCCAAAGAATCCAACCGTCGCCGCG
This sequence comes from Thermoguttaceae bacterium, assembly GCA_052139835.1. GTDB lineage: Bacteria > Planctomycetota > Planctomycetia > Pirellulales > Thermoguttaceae > JBKQVT01. Next base: position 28,651 of record JBKQVT010000141.1, on the reverse strand, counting down.
CGAAATCCTTGGTCAGGTCCTCGATCTTCCCGCGCTGGGCGTCATCCAGGGCCAGGTCGTCCTGAACGCGACGATCGGCCAGCACGATCAACTGGCCCGCGCCCTCCAGCACGGTCAGGTCGTCGAGGACCTTCTTCAGCCGCTCTTGCACGGCGAGCAACTCGGCCCCTTGGGCGGAGTTTCCCCGGTGCTGGGCGACGAAGTCGCGGTAATATCCCAGCGCCGTCTCCAGCAACCGCTTGCGCAGCCCTTGGGCCTGCGGCGTGTCGGCAAGGTCTTTTTCGCTCACTTCGATCAAGAGGTCGGCGGCCGCGCGGGCCTGCTGGAAATGCTTCTCCGCCTCCTCGGCCCGCAGCCGGGATTCGGCCAACGCGGCGTTGGCCCGCTCGTTGGCCCTGCCGATCAGGTAGTTGCTCGTCAGCGAGAGGACCAAGGTGAGAAACATGACCAGCACCGCGGCGGCCAGCACCGCGGGGTGGCGCCGTGCCCACTTGCGGCCTTGTTCCACTAGCGAGGGGCGGCGGGCGTGGATCGGCTCGTCGCGCAAGAAACGCTGCAAATCGTCGGCCAGTTCCTGGGCCGTGGCGTAGCGGTCGGCCGGATTCTTGCTCAGCGCCTTCAGCACGATGATTTCCAACTCCGCCGGAATCCGCCGGTCGATCGCCCGCGGCGGCCGCGGCTCGCGGCTGAGCACCTCGGCCAGGAGGGCCTGCCGCGTGCGGCCGGGAAAAATGGGCTGCAGCGTGAGCAACTCGTAGAAGGTGGCGCCGAGCGAGTAAATGTCGGTGCGGTGATCCAGCAGCACCCGCTGCCCGGACGCCTGCTCGGGACTCATGTAGCGCATGGTGCCCAGCACGTCGCCGGTGCGGGTCAGCCCCGGGGCATCGTGGAAGTGCGCCAGCCCGAAGTCGGTGATCCAGACGTTGCCGCGAGCGTCGATCAGCAGGTTCGCCGGCTTGATGTCGCGGTGGACGATGCCTTGTTGATGGGCGTATTCGAGGGCTTCGGCGGCCTGGGCCATGCAGCGGGCCACGGCGCGGTAGAGTTCCGGCTCCTTGCCCGCGCGGGAGGCGGAAAAATGGGCCGAAAACCGGCTCAGCGTGGCGGCGGCATGGTCGGCCTCCGTGACGGCGTCGGCGGTCGGCGGCCAACTTCCCGTCGCGCCGGGCGTGCCGGCCCGCGCCGTAAAATCCGCCGAACCGGCCTCCAGCGGACCCATGCCCGCCTGGCCGCGAAGCTGCCGGACCACCGCGTCCAGCGGCTGGCCGTCGATGAGCTGCATGGCGTAGAAGTGGATGCCGCGCTCGCAGCCCACCGCATAGACGGGCACGATGTTGGTGTGATGGAGCCCGGCGGCGGCCTGGGCCTCCTGGCGGAAGCGCTGCAAGTGCTTGGCGTCGAAGGTGGCCGCAAACGGCAGCACCTTCAAGGCCACCCGCCGAGCCAGCGACAACTGGACGGCCTCGTAGACGATGCCCATGCCGCCCCGGCCAATCTCGCGGACGATGCGGAAGTCGCCCAAGGGATTGGCCGCCAGGGGATCGGCAGCGCCGCCGGCCAGCCGCGACACGTCGCCCGAGAGCGGACTGGCCAACGGCGCCGCCTGATGCACAAGCTCCAGACCGTCGAGGCACTGGTTCAGCGCGTCGGCCAGGTCGGGATAACGCTCCAGCCAGCGGCGGCGGTCCGGCCGCCGGCCGGATTCCAGCTCGCCGAGGTACTCGTGCACCGCCTGCAACAACCGCGGATCGTCGGGGATCGCGTCGGCCGGTTGCGTATCCGGCGGCCCGCGGCGGCCCGCGGCGCCCTGGTTCGGATCGTGGCTCATGGCGTCTCTCCCATCACTTGACGAAGCCGGGCCAGCCCCCGCACCCAGAGCTTCTCGACGCTGTCGGGCGATCGCCCCATGCGCCGGCTGACCTCGGCGAAGGGCAGTCCTTCCAAGTGCCGCAGCACGATCACTTCGCGGTAGTCTTCGGGAAGCCGCTGGAGGGCGTCGGCCAGCAAGACCACCTGCTCGCGGCGCGAGGCCTGCTGGCTGGGCGAACTCAGCGGCGCGACCAGCCCCCGGTCCAAGAGCCGCGAGGACTCGTCCAGGTGGGCGGCCAGCTCCCGTTCCAGGCGGACGTTGCGGCCTTGGGTGCCGAGGTAGCGGCGGAGGAGGTTCGCCAGGCTGGCCGCCATGATCTGCCGCAGCCAACAGACGAACTGACCCTCGCTGGCGCCGCGGAATTTCGGAAAATTGCGATGCGCTTCCAGCAGCGTGTCTTGCACGAGGTCCGAGGCGTCGAGCTTCGCCTGCAGGTTGCGGCCGATCTCGATGCGGGCCAGCAGGCCGAGGTAATGGCGGTAGAGTTCCAAGAGCGCGCCGAGTTGCTCGGTGCTGCCCGCACGGGCCCGGTTCAGCAATTCATCGGGAGACGCCGAAGCACTCATGGGATTACTCATATCGCAGCGATTCGATGGGATCGAGCCGGCCGGCCCCTCGCGCCAGGCAGTAGCCGAAGAACATCCCCACCGAGCCCGAGGAAACCAGGGCGACCGCGATCGCCTCTTCGCGCTCAGAATCTCCCTAGTATACGAGTAGTAACCAGAGGACGCCACGAACCGCCGGACCGGCCGTGGGATGTCGGTCCCCCACGCCGGAAGGGATTCGATATCGTGGCAACAGGACCCCTCTGCATGGCTGTCATGCGCATACTGTGACGGGCATAGTGAAAAATTGCCACTTGTATCTGTGTCGATTCTTTACGAAATGAGGGCTTTCGCAGTAGAATCGATCACATTCGTTAGCCTGCCGCTGAGCGATTCCCGCAGGGCGTGAGAAGAGGACATCGCTGATTTATGGCTTATGCGATCCGGAAAATCGGTGATGATGCCCCTTTTCCCTCCCGTTTCCTCCGCCGCCGGTGCAGTTTCGTATCCCGAGTGACTGCTTTCCAAGGAGATGTGCTGATGAGCAAGCTTCCCTCGCGGCGTCGCTTCCTGAAATTGAGTTTGGCCGGAGGGATTGGGGGTGCGGTGGCGTTGCCGTTATGGACGCACACCGCCGGCGCGGCGGCGCCGCAAGGGCCTGACTTCTGCGTGGCCCTGTACAACCATTGGAGCTACATCGGCATCGGTTGGCAACTGGGCATCGAGTCGTGCGTGCTGGCGGTCACCGACGCCATGGAGATGGTCGACCGCGAGCCCCACGTGAAGACCTGCCTGGAGATGGACGCCCGCTGCTACGAATTCATGGCGGAGAAGTTCCCCGAGGTTGCCGCGAGGCTGGTCAAGAACCTGGCGGCGGGCAAGCTCGAGTTGATCGGCGGCAGCTATGCCCAGCCGATGGGGACCACCATCGGCGGCGAATCGAACATCCGGCAGATCGTCGTGGGCCGGGAGACGATCCGCAAGGCGCTGGGGTATAACATGACCACGATGCTCCACGAGGAGGAGTTCACACATCCGCAACTGCCGCAGCTCTGCGCGCTGGCCGGATACAAGTACGCCAGCCTCGCGCAGGTGAACACCTGGGGCAGCGCGGGCTGCCCGCGCATGGACTTTAACGCCGTTTACTGGAAAGGGATCGACGGCACGACCATCCTCACGGTGCCGAAGAACGCCCTGTTCGCCCCCCCGACCGACGACGTGAACCAGTTGCTCCGCTGGGAGGAATTCAAGAAGCTCAAGAAGCTCGGCACGCCCTTGGTCCTTTGGTTTGCGGAGTTCGGCTATGAATCACCGGAGTCGCCGGCCTACCTGTCCGCGCCGGAGAGGTACAAGGCCCTGGCCAAGGGGGCTCGCGTCGAGTTCGTCACCCTCCGCGAGTATCTCGACAAGTACGGCTCGCAGGCCAAGCAAACCATCCTCCTTCCCATGGACGCCTGGAACAAGTCATGCACTTGGGGGCTGGGCGGCGACCAGGTCCGCGTGATGCAACGGAAGGTGGAAGGGCTGCTGCTGGCCGCCGAGGTCTTCGACGCCGCCGCCTCGGCGCTGGGGGCCAAGTCGCAGGCTGAGCTGCTGGAAAACGCGTGGAAGGGCTTGATGACCTCGCAGAGCCACGACGTGGGGTTGTGCGAGTATGCCCGCTGGCAAGGCGAGAACTTCGCCGCGGCCGAACGGCTGGAAGACAACCACAATTCCACCTGGGGTTCCATAGGATACAGTTACCTCGACGCCGCCGAGAAACAGGGCCAGCAGGCGCTCCGCGCCACGCTGACGGGCCTCAGCCGGCGGATCGGCAGCGCGACGGAGCCCCATGGCCCGCTGGCCGTCACCGTGCTCAATCCCCACGCCTGGCCGCGGACCGACGTGGTCAGCACGGGGCGCCTGTACCCGCTGCCGGCGGGCACCAAGGACCTCGTCGTCAAGGACCGTGCCGGCAAGGCCGTTCCCTCCCAGATCGTCCGCAGCAGCAAGGACCTGAAAGGCGGCGACCTCATCGTCGCGGACGTCGCCTTCCAGGCCCAGCAGGTGCCCAGCGCCGGCTACGACACGTATTACCTGGACTTCACCCCCGCGGCAGTCCCGCCGGTGGCGACCGATCTGAAGATCGACGAGGCCAAGCTGGCACTTGAGAACGAACACCTGCGTGTCCGCTTGGCCCCGGACACCGGCGGCATCGTCAGCCTGGTGCACAAGGCCTCCGGCCGCGAGATGCTCGACGCCCGCCAAGGGCCTTTCCCGCGCTTCACGGGGAAGCCGAACCTCGCCATGGCGAAGCTGATGGGCCGCAATCCTCCCGAGTTCTACGACAGCGCCAAGTCGAAGGCGAAGATCGACTGGCTGGCCAAGGGACCGGTGCGGGCCGAAGTTTGGGCCCGGCACAATATGCCCGAGTTGCAGTTCGAGACCCGCATCAGCCTGGCGGCCGGCTCGCCGTGCGTGGTGATCTACAGCCGCATGTTGACGCATGTCCCGCCCCTGCCGGACCCCTATCCCCCCGCCATCATCAAGCAGGGGTACTGGTTCTCGCTGGTGCCTTCGTTCCCGGTGAGCACGCTGGTGCGCGATTACCCGCTGGGCGTCGAGCCCACGCAAAAGCCGAAACTCCACGGTCTGACGTTCGTCGACCTGGTAGGCAAGGACGCCGGGCTGCTGTGGTTGCACGCCGGCACGCAGTTCTTCCGCCGTGATGAAGGCGGCGGGATCTCGAACCTCCTGATACGGGAATGGGAGTCGTTCTGGACGAATGACATCTTCGGCTGGCCGATTTACTCGGAATACCGCCATGCCCTGCTGCCGCATGTCCCCGAGGCAGGGAAGCCGGAATTCCGCAACGCCGACCGTCTGCGGGCGGCCGCGGCCTTGGCCCGGCCCCTGCTCGGCCATATCGCCGCGCCGCAGCACGGCGAGCTGCCCCTGACGAAGAGCTTCCTGGCCGCGGGCCCGAGCAACGTCATGGTGACAGCCTTCCGTCGCAAGCCGAGCGGCCCGCTGGAGTTGCGTGTGGTGGAGGTCGACGGGCAGCCCGGCGACGCGGAGATCGCCCTGAACGTCCCCCACGCGCAGGCCGTGGAAACCGATCTGCTCGGGGCCAAACGGGCGGATGCGGACTTGCGCGACGGCCGGCTGCGGTTCAAGATCGACCCGTGGAAGATTCGCACCTTCGAGATCGGCTAACAAGTTTACGTCTGGCTCGGCCCGCCCTGTCACGCCCGCCGTGCCCGTCGCTTGTCGGCCGCCGCGATCGTTGACCGGAAACGAGTTTAGTGGTAGCCTGTGGGGGTCAGGCAATCGCCTCGCGCCGCCAGGTAACCATTCACGCTCAGGGGGACAGTCCCATTTTCACGGGCAAAGAGACTATGACGCCTCGCCAGCGGGTGCTGGCGGCGCTGGAGCACCGGCCGCCGGACCGGGTGCCCATCGACCTGGGAGGAAACCAGACGGGCATCCACCGGCTGGCCTACGAGGCCCTGTTGGAGCACCTGGGCATGAACGACCAGGTGGTCATCATGGACGCCGTGCAGCAGCTTGCCCAGCCGTGCGAGGCCTTGCTGGAACGGTTTCACGTCGACACGCGATACATTGCGGCGGGGGCGGGGGAGGGATATTCCGGGACGGTCGTGCAGCGGCAGCGCAAGGGGCGGCTGTGGCACGACCTGACCGATGAATTCGGCGTCACCTGGTCCATGCCCGACGACCGCCGCTACTACATGGACCCCTCCCACCACCCCTTGGCCCGGGCCACGCTGGCCGACTTGCGCGACTATCCGTTTCCGCGGGGCGACGATCCGCAGCGGTTCGCCGGGCTCCGCGGGCGGGCGTCGGCGCTCCGCAAGGAGACGCCCTACGCCGTGGTCAGCGGCATTTGCGGCGTCGTCTACGAAATCTGCTGGTATCTCCGCGGGCTGGAGCAATGGTATATCGACATGGTCGCCGAGCCGGAGTTCTGCGCGGCCTTGTTGGACTGCACCTTGAAATTCTGGCTGGACTGGTTTCGCGTTTTCCTCGACGAGGTCGGCGACCTGGTCGACGTGATCATGATCGGCGACGACCTGGCGGGGCAAACCGGCCCGCTGTTCCGCCCCGCGTTCTACCGCCGCGTCGTCAAGCCGCGGCAGAAGCAGTTGGTGCAGTACATCCGCTCGCGCTCGAAGGCGAAGATCTGGTATCACACCTGCGGCTCTTGCCTGGAGTACATTCCCGACCTGATCGACAACGGCATCGACGCGCTCAATCCGGTGCAGATCAGCGCGGCCGGCATGGACCCCGCCCTGTTGAAGGCTCGTTTTGGCGACCGCCTGGTCTTTTGGGGCGGGGCGATCGACGCCCAGCACGTGCTGCCGACCGCCGCGGCGGAAGTGGTCCGCGAGCACGTCCGCCGCAACCTCGAGTGCTGGAAGCCCGGCGGCGGCTACGTCTTCAACAACGTGCACAACATCCAGGCGGGCGTGCCGCCGGAAAACATCATCGCCCTCTACGAGGCGGCCTATGAGTACGGATTTTACCGCTAGCTTTTGGGGTATCGTGGCGCCGGCGCTGCTGGCCCTGTCAGCGGGTTGCAACGGGGAGCCATTCTCCTTCGTGCCGGTCAGCGGCAAGGTGACCTACACCGATGGCTCCTTGATTCCCGGCGATTTGGTCGCGGTGAGATTCGTCCCCGTGGCGCCGAAAACGTCGGGGAAGGACGTGGCCGGCGCGGCCATCGGGTATGTTAGCTCTGCGGATGGAACCTTCCCTGGCGTAACCACCCGCAAGCCGCTGGACGGCGTCGTTCCGGGCCGGTACAGGGTGGTCGTCATTGCCGAAAAGAACGGATCGCGGAAGGCGATTCCTTTTGACGCGGTTCCGCAGCGTTATCGCAGCGTGCGCACCACGCCGTTGGAAGTTGAGGTAACCCGCGCGAACCACTCCCTCTGCTTCAAAGTCGAGAAGCCGCCATGAAATCGGCGGCGGTCGCCATGAATCGGGCACGGCGCGTGGCTGCCAGGCGAGGGTTCACCCTCGTCGAGTTGTTGATGGTCATCAGCATCATTGGGATTCTTGTCGCCTTGTTGCTTCCCGCCGTCCAGTCGGCTCGCGAGGCCGGGCGCCGCACGGAGTGCAGCAACAATCTCAAGCAACTGGGACTTGCGCTGCAAAGTTACCACACTGTTTACGGCATATTCCCTGCGGCCATGATTATTCCGGCCGGAGAGGCTCCCAACTCGACGACGCAGTGGATGCAGAACTGGGTCATTGCCATTCTGCCGTTCCTCGAACAAAAGGAGTTGTACAACAGTTTCGACCTGACCCAGCCCATCTCGGCTGCGGTCCATCGGCAGGCCCGCGGCACACGGCTGTCCGTCATGCTCTGTCCTACGGATTCGGGCGCGAGCGTCCCTTACTACAACCCTGGTTTCTGCAACGAGGGAGACAACTGGGCCCGCGGCAATTACGGCGCGAACGGCTCCCTCCAACAGTTATTCGACGTCGATTGGAAAAACCAGTATATGCGCGGCGTCATGGGCTGCAATACGAGCGTCTCTATTGCACAGATCAGTGACGGCACTTCCAACACCATCCTCGTGGCGGAACTCCGCATCGGCCTCAACGCCCTGGACCGCCGAGGCACCTGGGCCATGGGCGCGGCCGGGGCGAGCAGCCTTTGGGGTCATGGAGTCACCGATGACCAGGGGCCGAACGCCCCCGCCCCTTTGGCCGATGATCTCAACGGGTGCAGTTACCTCTACAGGTCGATCGGCGCCGAGCGCCTGACCCTCGAATGCATGGGCTGCTACGACGGCAACGGCAGCGTGCAGGCCACGGCACGCAGCCAGCACGTCGGCGGCGTTTTCGTTTGTCTCTGCGATGGCAGCGTCCGGTTTCTGAGCAACTACATCGCGCACACTTCAAGCTGGACGCTCGATCCCAGCGAGTTCCAGGTCTGGGAGCGCCTGAACTGCTCGGCGGACGGACAGGTGCTCGACCCCTCGCAGTTCTGACCGGCATTCCGCCCTGTCTGTGCCGAATGGTCATCCCTGAAATGTGGGGCACCCGCCCGCTGATCGAGTTACGGATAGGGTCGCGTGGCCTGGGAGTAGACGGGCGGCATGCTCGGGGGCCGGGACGTGTCGACGTTCTGAACCTCGCCCAGCGGACGGTCGCAGAGGATGGCGCGGGCGGGGAACCCCAGCGCCCGATAGAGTTGGAACTGGGCGCGGTTGTAGGCGTTGACCGCGACGTAGAAGAGGCCGTAGGCCCGGTACAATTCTTCCAGCGCCGCGGTGGCTTCCTGCGGCCGATTGACCATTTGCAGCAGGTTGCCGAAGCGTTGGGTCTCGCCGATGCCGATGAGGTTGCCGTTGAAGGTGACGGTCGCTTCGCGCACCTCGGCGGTGGCCTGGTTCACGTCGGCGATGGCCGCCTCCACTTGGGCGTGGGCCTGGACCACGTCCTGGGCCACGCGGTCCTGGACATCGGCCAGGGCGATGGCGACTTGCTGCTCTTGGGCCACCCGCTGGTGGACCAGCGCTCTGTTTCCCGCCCCAAGGTTTTGCAGGGTCCAGAAGAGGCCGACGCCCATGTCGAAGCGGCCGCCGTAAAGCTGCGAGCCGGTGTCGGTGCCGCCGCCGAAGACCCCGCCGGTAAATGAGCCGCCGGGCCCGGCCCCCTCGAGGACCACGCTGGGAAGCAGCGGGCGGAGTTGTTCCTGGCGCACGCGCTCGTGGCTGGCCGCCACCAGGGCCTCTCGCGAGGCCAATTCCGGCCGGTTCGTCATAGCCACCGGAATCAGGTCCGATACCCCGATGCGCGGCGAGACCAAGGTCACTTGAAGATGGGGCGGCTCGAGGGGAACGACCACCGCGCTGGGATTGAGGCGAAGGATCTGGGTGAGACGGCTGCTGGTGATCCGCCAGTTGGCCTGCGCCCCAATCACCTCCTGCCGCAGTTCGAACAACAGGGCCCTGGCGCGATCGACCTCGATTTCCGGGACGAGGCCGCGGGCCAGCCCGGCGGTCTTGCCGACCAGCACGTCGGCCTTGTTCTGGGCATCCAGGGCGGCGGCCAGGTTGCCCCGCGCCTGCTGCACGTCGAAGTAAGCCAGCGCCACGGCCAACAAGGCGTCGTTCCGCGTGGCCTGAAGGTCCCACTCCCGCGCGGCCAAGACGCGGCGGGCGGCCAGGGGCTGGAAAATGGCGTCGGTCACGGCGAAGTTCAACGTCGCGCCCCCGCCCGCCCCAAAGGCGTGCTTGTCGTCCAGGATCATCGTGCCGTCGGTCGATTGGTCGGTGCCGTCGTGCTTATAGTAGCTGGGGCCGACGCTGAGGCTCGGCACCCAAAGGACCTTGGCGCCCTCGAGCTGGGCCGCGGCCTCGCGGACGCTGGCCTCGGCGGAGGCAATCACCAGCGGCCGGGCGTTGGACAGGCACAGCGCCGTGGCCAGGTTGATGGGCAGCGGCTGATCGGAGGCACTTGGTTGTGCGGGGGCAATCTGCGGCGGCTGCGGATGCGGGGCGACGTTCGGCCCTTGGAAGATCGGGCCGCCCTCCGCGAAGTTGCCCGGCGGAACGCCCCATGCCGGCCCTTGCGGAAATGGGGCCGCAACCTGCTCCGGCGGTCCCGGCCGATACGGCTGTTGCGCCAGCCCAACGGCCGCGCCGGACAGGAGCAGAACGATGACCCGCAACGTCAGTTTTGGCAATTCTGGCACCGCCACTGCCCCCGCTCCAGAATCTTCCGAACCGGTAAACCCTATCAGTCGTATCGGCTGTAGCGGCGAGGGGACTGGAGTTGATCGCGGTCTCGGTCGCCGCCGCGCGTGCTACAGAATGCCCGAAACTACCTACCCGCTCCAGTTACACCATTTTATCGGACTTACCGCTGGGCGTGCCGCACGACGAATCTCTCCGGACGGCCCCCCTTCGGCTCCAACTCATTGACCCACAATAAGTTATGAATGGCAGTCCTGCCGCCTTTCGGCCGCGGCCATTTTCCCTCCGGCAGCCACCAACCCAGAGACGCCGCTATAATTGGGAAGCCAACTGTTGACAAACTCCTCGGGCCGATCGGGGGCTGAATCGTAATGAATCTTGCCGGGTTCGCAATGCGGTGGCCGATCGCGCTGGCCATGGTGATCGTGGCCGTGATCGGCGGCGGCATCCTGGCACTCGACCAGATGCGGGTGGACATCTTCCCGGCCATCAACGCCCCGCAAATCTACGTGGTCAACAACTACGCCGGCATGAGCCCGGAGCAAATCGAAGGCATCGTCACCAACGTCTACGAACAGAACTTCCAGTACGTCGACGGTCTGAAGGGCGTGGAATCGAAGAGCATCCAGAACTTCGTCCAGCTCAAACTGACCTTCTATCCCGGCACCGACATGGCGGCGGCGATGTCGCAGGTGGTCAGCCTGACCAATCGCGCCCGCGGGCAGATGCCCCCCAGCGTGCTGCCGCCCTTTGTGATCCGCTTCGACGCGGCCAACGTGCCCATCGGTTACCTGGTGATGGAGAGCAAGACCCGGCCGCTGGGCGAATTGGCCGATTTGGGCCTCTTCCACATCCGCCCGATGTTGATTGCGAAAGTGCCGGGCACGGTGTCGTTTTCCCCTTACGGCAGCAATACCCGCGCGATCGTCATCACGGTCGACCCCGACCGTCTCCGCGCCAACAATTTCACGCCCGAAGACGTGGTGTCCGCGCTAGAGACCGGCAATGTCGTGGTGGCCTCGGGCAATCTGTACGCGCAGGGGCAGATGCCGCTGGTGCCGACCAACGCCATGGTGGCCGACCCGCAGGAGTTGGGCAAGATCCCCGTGAAACTCGGCAAGGCCGTCTACATCCGCGACGTGGCCACGATCCAGGACACCACCGACATCAACTACGGCTGCGCGCTGGTCAACGGCCGCCGGTCGGTCTACATCCCCGTGGTCAAGAAGGACACGGCCTCGACGCTCACGGTGGTGCGGCAGATCCACGACACGATGCCGTCGTTCAACGCGGCCGTGCCCAAGGACGTCACGGTCCGTTACGAGTTCGACGAATCGCCGACGGTGCGTGCGGCCATCAAGAGCGTGGCCACGGAAGGGGCGATCGGCGCGGCGCTGACCGGCTTGATGATCCTGCTCTTTCTCCACGACCTGCGGAGCGTGCTCGTGGTGCTCATCAGCATCCCCCTGTCGCTGACCAGCTCATTGATTGGCCTCTGGCTCACGGGGAACACCATCAACATCATGTCGCTGGGCGGGCTGGCCCTGGCCATCGGCATCCTGGTGGACGAAGCGACGGTGACCATCGAGAACACCCACTGGCAGATGGCCCATACGGATTCCATTGCCCGCGCGGCCCGGCGGGCCAACGCCACCACTGCCACGGCGCGGCTTTTGGCGATGCTCTGCATCCTCTCGGTGTTCATCCCCACGTTCATCCTCAACGAGCCGGTCCGCTCGCTCTTCATGCCGTTGACGCTGGCGGTGGGATTCGCCATGATCGCCTCTTACTTGCTCTCCAGCACGCTGGTGCCCGTGCTTTCCGTCTACCTGGTAAGGCACATGGGGAAAGACGCCCACCGGGAGGGGCTCTTCGAGCGCTTCCTCGCCCGCTTCGTGAAGATCGTGGAGGCGACGATCCGGCATCGCTGGAGCGTGGTGGCGATTTACCTGGTCGCGTGCGGGGTGCTGATCTGGCTGGTGGGCAGGGAAGTGGGCAGGGAATTGTTCCCCGAAGTGGACGCGGGGCAGTTCGTGCTCCGCTTCCGGGCCCCGCCGGGATCGGAATATGAGCTGACGCGGAAATGCGCCATCAAGATCCTGGACATCATCGACCAAGAGAGCAACGGCAACCTGGCGATGTCGATCGGCTATGTCGGACTAGGCTCGACCAACACGGCCACCAACAACATCCTGTTGTTCATGCGGGCCTCCGACGACGGGGTGCTCCGCGTGCGGCTGAAGGAGCACAGCGGCGTGAAACTCGCCGAACTCCGCGAGAAGCTCCGCACGGCCCTCCCCGACGACCTCAAGCCTTGGCTCAAGAACCTCCTGGTCCAGGAGGGATACTCGCCCAAGGAGGCGAAGGACCGCGCGGACGGGGTTTCCTTCGCTTTCGAGCCGGGCGACATCGTCAGCACAGTGATGAGCTTTGGTTCCCCCGCGCCCGTCGAGGTGCTGGTCATCGGGCCCGAGCGGGACGCGGTCCGGAAGCACGCCCTTCGCGTGCTGGCCGAGATGCAGAAGATTCACCAGTTGCGCGACGTGCATCTCTACCAGCAACTCGATTATCCCACGATGGCCGTGGACATCGACCGCCAGAAAGCCGGCCTCAGCGGCGTGAACGTCAAGGACGTCACCGACGCCCTGCTGGTGGGAACCTCGTCCAGCCGCTACGTGGTGAGGAACTACTGGCGCGATCCGCGTTCGGGCGTGGACTACCAGGTGCAAGTGCAGGTCCCCACGCAACGGATGAACCGCCCGCAGCAGGTGGGAACGCTCCCCATCCGGAAAGTCAGCGACGACAGCAACCTCTTGATCCGCGACGTGGCCACGGTGCAGCCCGGCGTCACCCCCGGTGAGATCGACCGCAGCGCCATGCAGCGCTACCTGAGCATTACGGCCAACGTCGAAGGCGAAGACCTGGGCCGGGCGACGGCACAAATCGACCGCGCCATCGCGGCGGCCGGCGAACTTCCCCGCGGCGTGAGCGTCGAGGTCCGCGGCCAGGTCGCGCCGATGAACGAGATGTTCCGCTCCCTGGCCAAGGGCCTGGCCCTCTCGGTGGTGGTGATCCTGGTGCTGCTGACCGGCTATTTCCAGTCCTTCCGACTGGGGCTGATTTCCATCGGCGGCGTGCCGGGCGTGATCCTCGGCGTGGCCACGATCCTGCTGCTGACGGGGACCACGCTAAACATCGAATCCTTCATGGGCTCGATCATGTGCATCGGCGTCTCGGTGTCCAACTCGGTGCTGCTGTCCACCTTCATGGACGACCACTGGAAGGCCGGGGCGTCGGTCCGCCAAGCCGCCATCGAGGGCGCCCGCGACCGCCTCCGCCCCATCCTCATGACGGCCAGCGCGATGATCCTGGGCACCTTGCCCATGGCCCTGGCCCTGGAGGAAGGCAGCGGCATGACCGCGCCGCTGGGGCGCGCCGTGATCGGCGGCCTGCTGGTCTCCACCTTCGCCACGCTGTTGATCGTGCCCTCGATGTTCGTGATCATCATGGGAGAGAAGAAGAAGGTCTCGCCGTCGCTGGATCCCGACGACCTCTCCAGCCGGCAGTACGATGCCGGCGGGCACGAAAGCACGGCCGCGCACGGAGGTCCTCGGCCTGATGAATATCCAACCTTTCTTGGCGGAGACTTTTACTAATGCGCAATTCCCCCCGGACGCAACGAAGAACCACTCCCATGCCGCGAAGCTCGTGGGCGCTGGGAAACGGCCGTGTCCTGGAGCTCGTGGTGCTTGCCAGCCTGGCGGCCCTGCTGGGCGGCTGCGGCCCGGAAGCGACGACGCCGAAACCGGCCGCCAGCGGCGCGCCCACCGTGCATGTCGTCCGGCCGACGCGGCGGAACATCGACTACGCCGTCGATCAACCCGGCTTTGTCTACGCCTTCGAGCAAACGGCGATTTACTCCAAGGTCACGGGGTTTATCAAGCATTGGGACGTGGACATCGGCCACGAGGTGAAAAAGGGCGAGTTGCTGGCAGAGATCGACGTCCCCGAACTGGACGAAGAACACCAGCGCATGGTCGCCCAAGTCAAGTTGGAAAAGAGCAACGTCGATTTGGCCCGCGCGCAGTTGAAAGAGGCCCAGGCGGACGTGGGCAAGTATCAGGCCGAGGTCGTGCGTTGGGAGTCCGAGGTGACGCGTTTGACGGCAATGGTGAAGGAGAACGTCGTCGATAAGCAAGTGCTCGCCGAGACGCAGAGACAGTTCGCTTCCAGCAACGCCGCACTGGCCGCCGCACAAGCCGCCGTGGCCGCGCGGAAGGCGGACTTGGTGACCGCCGGGGCCAAGGTCGAGGTGTCCGAAGCGGAGGAGCGCAAGGCCGCCGCCATGCTGGACTATACCAAGCTGACCGCCCCCTACGACGGCGTGGTCACGGTCCGCAACGCCAACACCCGCGACTACGTGCAGGGCATCGTCGGCGACAAGTCCACTCCCAATCCGTCGGCCGTCTTCGTCGTGGCCCGCATGGACAAGCTGCGGATCTTCGTCGACGTCCAAGAGGCCTATGCCCGCTACGTGCAGAAGGGGACCCCGGCCGTGGTCCGCGCCGAGGCCCTCAGCGGCCTGCAAATACCCGCCACGGTCACGCGCACCTCGTGGGCGATCCACGAGAAGACCCGCACCCTGCTGACGGAGATCGACCTTTCGGCGAAGGAGTACGACGGCCTCCGCCCGGGAATGTACGTCTACGCCAAGGTGCTCGTCCAGCGGCCCGGCGTCTACGCCCTACAGCCGAAGGCGCTGATGGAGTCGGGAAACCAAACCTACTGTTATCTCTTGCGCGGCGGTAAGGCCGTCAAGACCTCGGTCCAAGCGGGCGTGAGTGACGGAAGCTGGACGGAGGTCGATCGCATGAAGATCGACAACGTCTGGAGGAAGGTCGCCGGCGACGAGCAGGTCATCGTGGCCGACCTGAGCGAACTGACCGACGGCGAGGCGGTCCAGGTCGCCGCGGCGACGGACTCCAGCCCGCAATAGCAAGGCGCGTGCTACGGCGTGGCGGCCTGAGCACCGCGCAGCTTAGCCAGAATGTCTCTTGCGCCCTCGTGATTTGGGCCTTCTTCCTTTCCGACTGCTTGATAGAAATCGCAGGCCAGGCAGTTGGTAAGCTTGGTCGCAAAGGCGCCCTGCACTTTTCCGCCACAGAGCGTACCCGCGATCGCCCAACAGGCACGGCCGCCATTCTTGCCCGAGTTTGTGCCGGTGAGGCTAACTTCCGTGGCCGCCGGGCAGACACCCAATTCGGCCGATTTTGCCCCGCCCGGTTCGCGGCCGCAGTGCTTGAATTCCCAGCAATTCTGTTTCATGGGTCGATCCCCCGTCACTTGAGGTAGTTTGTTGCACACAGAGACAGACGGACAAGCAAGATTAGCTTACCGCGATGGCAATGCAAGCAGGCGTAAAGCGACACCGTGCGAAGCACGGTCGCGAACCCCACAACTGCGCAACAACTCCACCCCTGCTAGAAATGGTTTAAATCGCTTCCGCCCGAAGGAGCATACTGAGACACCGTCTGCGGTTGACTGGGAGGCCATCGCGGCTATACTGATTGTCATGCGGCATTCCAGACCGTGGACTGCGAAGGCGTTGATTTGGGTGTTGGCGGTGGCAACACCGTTGGCAGGAGTGGTCGGAAGGGCATGCCGCTGCCCTTGTGCAAGCGACAAGGCAACCGCACATGGCGACCTACCCGCGCTGCTGGCCTGCTGCGGCAGTCGATGCCCCTGCGATCAAAGGCAGCAAGGGCCGCTGGTCGTCAGAACGTGGCGCAGCGAAGAAGCACCGAACCTTCGTGCCTTCACCCATCCTGCCGTGGACGGGGCGCTCCTGGTCGAAAGTCCGCACCGCCTGCCGCGCGGTAAGCCGCTGGGCTGCTGCGACTGGACCGAGTCCGCGCTCCAGCGCTGCATTCTCCTCTCGCGGCTGATCCTCTGATCCTGTCTGCCCATCGAAACGCGATGCGCCGCCGGACAGTTCACGGGTTCCCTCTGCGCGTCGTCTGACGGTCCTCCCAGAGTGATCCGGTTCACCTCGGAGGTCCGGCCAATGCTTGGGCTGCGGCGCGCCCGCGAAGAACGGGCCCGCGGCATGGACAGACAAACAATACTTTCGTCCCCAGGGGAAAAAGATGACACCGCTATACGCTGAGTTCGCCAACGGCAAGAGGTTGGCGACGTTCATCGAGGTCTTGCTCGTCGAGAGCAATCTGGAGAATGCTGGCGAAACCATCAGGGCCATCCAGCAATGCCCGGAGCCGTGCCGCGTGAGTCTGGTGAGGGATGGGACAGAAGCACTCCAGTTTCTGCGCCGGGGCGGCATCTACGCAAGGACCCCGCGTCCCGACGTGATTCTGCTGAACCCTCGCCTGGCCAAGGGCGACGGTCCGCAACTGCTGGCAGCCCTTCGCACGGATGAACAATTGAAGTCGATCCCGCTGGCGCTGCTCGCCTATCGACAGGAACCAGGAAAGCGGCCTGCAGAGCCAGAACCTTTGCCTGACGGCCGCCTGGCCGTGCGGAGCGGGAGAAACTTGGCAGCAATCTATACAGCCATTCGCAAAGGAGTCATGCTGTGCTGGTCTTGACCAGGAAGAAAGGACAACGAGTCGTAATCGGCCGGAATATCGAGGTGACCGTGCTTCGCGTCCAGGGAAGCCACGTCAAACTCGGGGTTGCCGGCCCGACCGAGGTATCCATCCGCCGCGGCGAAATCGCCGGCGCACGGGCCGCCGCTTCGCCTCCGGGCGGGACGGTCTAGGCGTGCAACTTTCGTAAGTCCATGCCCCCTCCCCCGGATCGAGGGAGGGGACATGGAAGCCGCAGGTGGGAAGAGTCGAAGCTACTTGCAGTTTGGCTGGCACACAGCAGGCGCGGCCGAACCGCACTGGCCGCACTGCCCGCCGCAGGCACCACACTGCGGGCAGACCCACTCCACCGTGCATTTGCGGACCGGCGTTTCCTTGGTCACCGGGTGGATCACCAGCCGGGACACCTCGCGGACCCGGCAATGGCCGCAGCACCCCTGGCAACCGTTGTTGCAGGTATCGCCGCCGCAGCACGAGCCGGAACCGTCGCAATTGCCGCACCCCTTGCAGCAACAACTGGGGCCGGGAATGCAGACCTCTTCGCAGCGGCACGTGTACTTATGCTCGACCACCGTCTTCGGGGCGCAGTACACGTGGCAGACGGGGACGAGGCGGCAGCCGCAACTGGGACAGCACTTGCCGCAGCCGCAGCACTTGTCACAGCCGTTGCAGGCGCCGCAGGTCGCCGCGCCGCAGGTCGTCGGGGCGCAAGTCGCCGGCGCGCAGGTCGTCGGCGCACAGGCCGTTGGGCCGCAGGTCGTCGGGCCGCACGTTTGCAGGCCGCAGGTGGCCGGGCCGCAGGGAGCTTGCCCGAAGGCAGGGACGCTGCCCAGCAGGGCAAGTCCGATCAATCCGATTAGATACTTCTTCATGACTATGGTCTCCTTTAGGAATCTCTGAATGGTTTGGCCCGAGGGCTAGAATTGGTACTGCACGCGGCAGCCGACGCCGTTGGTGTGGCCCGGCAGGCAGGTGGTGGCCGCCGTACCGGAAACTTCCTTGGGCAGGTCGTAACGATTGTCGTAGGCCCAGTCGAGCATGATGTTCATGTTGTTGCTCAGATACCAGTTCAGGGCCAAAGTGAGGCCGTCCATCTCGCCGCCTTGGATGCGATAGTAGTCGGTGCCGGCGCCGCTGCCGGTGTTGGTGCCGTCGTTGAGGTCGACGTGGGAATAACGGAGGGCAACTTCCCAGGCGCCCCAGCTCGAGATGAGGTTGCCGTTCTCATCCCGGACGAAGAAGAACTTGCTGGTGGGACCGGCCTTGCCGAAGTACTCCCTGGCCAGCGTGCCACCGCGCTTGTCGTAGGCGCGGTTCTCGCCGGTGAGCGTGTACGCCAGTTGGATGTAGCCGCCGTCGAACACGTAATTCTGCGGCGTGGCGAACTTCGTCGGGGAGACGGGATTCGAGCTGATGCCCGCGCAGTCGTCCAGGAAGGTCCAGCCATATTCGGCCTGGAGCGACAAGGGCCCGCGGATACCGAGGAATTCCAGTCCCATCAGGTACTGGTTGTCGCAGGCGATGGCGCCGGTGCTCAGCATGTTGTTGCTGTCGCCGTTGGTGGCGTCCTTGGCGGGAACGTCGTCGCGCATTTCGGACCGGCAGGCCAGGCTAACCGTGTTCAACAGGCCGGTGTTGCTTGACAGGGTGCCGAGGTTGGTCGACCCGCT
The DNA here is from genome assembly GCA_052139835.1 of Thermoguttaceae bacterium. Taxonomy (GTDB): domain Bacteria; phylum Planctomycetota; class Planctomycetia; order Pirellulales; family Thermoguttaceae; genus JBKQVT01. The sequence goes on along the minus strand of JBKQVT010000141.1, from coordinate 10,255 downwards.
GCGCCACCCGCCGGAGAGGCCCACGTGCACCAAGGTTCGCCCCTCGTCTTCATAGATGGGCAGCGCCGTCAACCGGCCCTGCCAGCCCCACTGATCGTCGCCGAAGGAATAGCCGGTGGCGGCTGCTACGTCGGGACGGAAGACCGAGAAGGTCGACGTGGCGCGCTGGTCGAGGTAACTGTTGCCGATCCAGAGGCCGGTGACGAAGTTCTGGTCCATTTCGATGGCTTGGGAATAGGAGGACCTTTCCATGAAGGTCATGCAGCGGCTGGAGGCCGTCATATCGCCTTCCAGGCCCATCGGAGTCTTGACGTGTCCGACGCGGACGGTGCCGAGGACGGGGATTTTCGATTCGCCCACCCAGAATTCATCCAGCCCGGTCGTGTCGAACTGGTCGTTTTCCAAGGCGATAATGAGCCGATACTCGCCGGTTTCCCAGAAGGTGCCTTCGGCAAAGGGGCGGATGCGGCGGAAGTAGTCGCCGTCCTGCAGATCGCCGATGCCGCCCAAATTGGCGCCGCTGGCGACACCCTGTGCGGTGCCTGCGCTGACTTGCTTTCCGCTGCTGTTGAGAGTCATGGTCTTCAGGGCCGGGCTCTGGTCCCAAAAGACGTTGTCGAACTGCATCCAGCCGCCGATGTGCATGGTGAAGTCTTTGTTGGGCGTCGTCATCCAGAGGAACAAGCCGTCCTGGAAGCTGGCCGTGGCGTGCAGATCGCTGCCGACCACGTAGCCCTGCTGGTCCGCCAATTGCTTCTGCTGTGCGTCCTGCTGCGCCTTGGCAGCCGCGATCTCCCGGAGACGCTGATCCACCATCGCATTGATGTAGTCCTGGCTGATCGGCCCCTGCACCACCGGGGGCGGTGCGCCGGGGGCCGGGGCGGGGGCCAGGGCCGGGGGAGCCGCCGGGTCGCCGGCGACCGCATATTGAGGACCATTGGGCGGCGGATAGCCGGCCGGAACGCCCTGGGCCATGGCCACCCCTTGGAGGACGACGGCGACCGCAATCGCCGCACCGGCTGCCCACAGCAGCCGCCTACACCGCACACCACTTCGCTTGTTGGCTGATTTCACTGCTCGATCTCCGTAAGTTGAGGGTTCGCTGCGTTGGTAACGCCGCAATCGCGGAAGGTACATCCGTGACTTCCCGCTCAACAGGCGCCTTCGCTGCGTCCGCTGAATGCGTCTCGACGCCTGCTATCGGAATTAGTGTCGGGAAACGCAAAGGCCGCATTTGATTAGCGGCCGGTTATTTTCGGATAATCGCTGAAAACGGCGCCGCCGCGACCGACGCAGCCCTCATGCGCCACAGAGGCCGCAGAGGCCGCAAAGCTTCACCAAAGCGAACGTCCGGCACCGCCGGAAGAAGCAGAACTTAGAACTTAGTTCTTAGAGCGGCGCGGCCGCAGGGCGCCAGAAGTTGTAATGGGGCGAGGGGCACCACGCGAAGCGTGGTCGCTGGACCCACCCGACCGTCAACGGCCCGCTGCGGCTGAGGCCGGCGCGCCGGCGGCACCGCGGCGGAATTCCCGCAGGTCTCGATCGGCTTGGGCCGCCAAGGGATGCCCCGCTGCCCGGTACGCCTGCTGACGATAAGCCAGGAAGCGTTCCGACCATGGGACGTAGGGTTCGAACGACTCGACGAATTGCGCTACCGCGGCCGGGCCAAGACCCTCGGCAATGACGCAAGCCGTGGCGCGTCGACTTTCATCGGCATAGTAGGCGGCGAAGGGCTGGCCCAGCGCCTGCAACAGCCTCGGGGCCTGTGTGGGGTCCGCCCTGGCCACGCCGATCGCCGCGTCGAACGTCTTCGCGCGGATATGCTCCAGCACCCAAGGATCGCTGCGCAATCGCCCCAGCGCCGCCGCCAGCCGCCGACCGGCCTCGTCGAGTTTCCGTTGCCTCCAGGCGAGAATCCCGCGGAGCGCTTCCGCCTCGGTGGGCATGTCGTTGCCGAGCTGATCGATCAGTGGTTCCGCCTTTCTGCTTCCCGATTCAGCGTAGAGGTGGGCGACGACGGCCAGTTCCGTAAGGCACGGCGGCGAATGGCGCAGAAATTCCCAGGCGACGAGCATCCCCCGCGCGTCCTTGGCGACGTACCGCTCCAGGACCTTGTCGCAGATCCCCTCGTTCAAGGCGAGCTCCTCTGCGGAGAGTTTCTTGCCGCCACGGACCGCCGCATCCCATTGGCGCTCCAGCGCCACCGCGCTTGGATCGACGGCGCCGCCGCCCAGGGGCAGCCTCTGGTCGCCGATCTCGACCGCTTGGCGGCACAGGACCCCGGCGGCATCCCAGTCGGTGCATCCCAACGCCCTGGCGAAGCCGTACTCGATTTCGTTATGGTCATCGGTATTCGGCGCCGCCACGTCCTCGGCGATGAAATGATCGACCAGCGCCGTGCCGCCGACATAATGGGACAGCAGCCCCTCCAGATCGTTGGTGTGCCAGGCGCAGCGCAGCGCAGAGGCGAAGGGCTCGGCCGCCACCTTGCTCCGTAGCGCGGCAACCGACCAGACCGACTGCTGTTGGGAACCGACCAACACCAGGTCCCCCAGCTTGCTCTGCCACACCTCGACGTGCGGGAATACGGACTTGAACGTGGCAAACACGGTTCGCATCGTGCGCCGGTCGATCTCATAGGCCTGGACCCACTGGACGAACATCCCGCGGTCCTGGAGGCGATCGCGGCCGGCACGATAGAATTCGCGGGTGAACAGATTGGCGATGCCACTGCGGTACGGGTTGGAGGGCTCGCAGACGATCAGGTCGTAACGCCCGGCGGTGGTGAGCAGCACTTCCCGCGCGTCGTTGAAGATCAGCCGCACCTTGGGGTTGGCCAGGACATCGCGATTGACCTGGCGGCAGCGGCGGGCCATCTCCCGGACCGCCGGCTCCAGCTCGACGACGTCGACGTGCTGGATCGACGGCACATCCGCCAGCCAGCCGGCCGTCTCTCCCGTTCCCAGGCCGACGACAAATGCGCTTTGCGGCTGAGGATGGAGGGCGGCGCCGATCAGTCCCAGCATGACCTGCGTGCCCACGTCTTCGACGGCGTTGCCGTCGCACATGCCGTTGAGGTGGAACGCCAGGGAGTCCGCGGCGACGACGGCCACGCTGGATTCGATCCCGTCCGCCTCCCAAAGGACCGAGCGGCGGACCCCGTTTTCCCAATCGTGCAGCGTGTTGGGGTCGGCGAGTATTCTCAGCCGCGCGATGCGTCCCGCGCCCACGGCGCCGTGTCGCCAGACGGCGGTCGGGCCCGGACAGGCGATCATCCCGGCGGCGACCACCCCGGCTCCCACGGTCGCGATCATCCAACTCCGGCGTCTGGCCAGTTGCCAGGCGCGGACGAAGACGGCGGCGCCCAGGACGGCCAGGAGGGCCGCGACCGCCCGCCATACGCCCGGCGCGGACAGCAGAGGCAACAAGCCGAAGCCGCCGGCCAGGGAGCCCAGAATTGCCCCCACGGTGTTCCAGCTACAGGCGAGCCCAACCTGCTTGCCGACGTCTTTGTCGCCCTGGCCCAGCAGACCGATGAGCAGGGAGAATTGCACGCCGCTGACGAAGGCTGCGGGCAGGATGACGATTGACGCGATCACGGCCCAGCCCGCGACCTCGCCCAGGAAACTCGCCGCGCCGGCCTCGCGGAGCGTGGCGGCCAGCACCGCCAGGCGATCGCCCAGGACCAACGGGATCGCGACGCAGCAGGCCTCCAGGACGCAAGTCAGGGCCAGGGCGTGGAGCGAGACGCTCAGGCGGCGGGAAAACACGGCATAGGCCGCCCCGCCCAGCCCGATGCCCGCCAATGCCACGGCAAGAATCAACCCGAACGTGAAGGTGGTGCCACCGAGAATCGGGCCGAGCATGCGGTACCAAACGAGTTCCATGAGGAAGAAGGCGAAGCCTGCCACTCCGGCCACGGCATAAATGATGTTCGCCGGCACCGACACCGAGGGAGCCTGGTCGCTAGTGGAGAACCTTTTCATCCGCGCCGCTTTCGGCGCGTTGTGCCGCGTCAGCGCCCGGCCGCCGCGCCGGGCAGCATAGCGTGCCAGCGCCAGCGCGGACAGCGCCGTGCACGTGTTGACCCCACATGCCAGCCAGAGCGTCTGCCGCGTGCCGAAGAGCTCCAGGGCGAAGAACGTGCTGCCCAGCGCCCCCGCCACTGCTCCCAGCGTATTGGCGCCGTAGAGCAGCGCGGCGCCGCGGCGCCGGTGATCCTCGCAAACCGTCACCGCGCGGACCGCCGCCGGTAGCGTCCCGCCCATCAAGAACGTGGCAGTGCCCAGAACGAGCGCCGCGATCGCCAGCCGCACGGCGGTGGCTAGCGGAACGCCCAGCGCAAGCTGCCCGCCCAAGGAAATATAGAGGCCGTGCAACACGTCCAACAGCAGAGGACTCAAGGCTGCCGCCAGGGCGATCGAGAGTTCCAGCAGGGCATACAAGGCCAGCGGGTTCCTGGCCCGGTCCGCCCGCTTTCCCAGCACGGCATTGCCGATGCCCAGTCCGCCCATGAACACTGCCAGCACGGCGGACGACGCGGCGGTCGAGGCGCCGAAGACGAGCCGGAATTCACGGAACCACGACACCTGGAAAACCAGCCCGCACATCCCCGACAGAAACAGCAGCCCGGCAACGGGCGCCAGCGATGCCCGCTCGGCGGGTGGGTCGGCCGACGGCATGACACCTTGCCGTGTGGCAACGGCCCGCAGACGCGCCAGCGGCGATTTGGCGGCACTCTTCGGCGACATGTCCTACATGTAGCCGAAGAGGCCGTTCGTCACAAGATCAATTCCCCGAAAACCTTGCGACGGATCCCCGTCATTCACTGCTGAAATCGATCAGGCTCTGCGGCCACCCCGCATAGGAGTCCCGGTACCCGCACAGGCACGGCGGCAACGGCGGGAGCACAACATCGGGGAGCGGCGGGCACGGCATGCTCGCGGCCTCGATCGGACGCGCCGCGGTGTACGTCCTCACCTGATAGAAGTTGCGGGCCTGTTCCAGAAACTGCGGATTCTGGAGCATCTGCGATTGGGCGCTCGAAGTCTGCGGCGCCGCACGCATCTGGTCCGGCCGCAGGTCGAGCACCACCGACAGGCGATGATCCGAAGGAGTGAGGCTCACCCGCAACGCCGCAAAAGGAACGACCAGCATCGCGTGGCCCGTGCGGGGGATCTCCACGTCCAGGAGCACGAAATTGGCCTGGCCGGTCTGAGAATCGAGCAGGATGTCCTTGATCCGGCCCAGGTTCTGGCCCTTCAGATCGAGGACCGTCGTGCCGGTCAGCATCGAGTTCTGGATGATCCCTGCCGGGCTCGGCGGCGCCGCGAGTGCCCACGGCACTCCCCACAGCAGCACTGCCATGCAGGCAGTCAATAAAACTACCCAACGTGCGTTCATAACCCATCCTCCCAAAAGTGTTAGCAAACCATTAGAGACTCGCCAGCAAAGTGTTAGAAACTCGCCAGTGAATTGTTAGAGTGGCGCAAAAGAGAGTCAATCTTGTTTTCCCGGTGAAGGCGATAAGCCGCTATCGGCGTCGTGCCGGCCTCACGGCCGCGACGGATTGCCCCTCCTGGAGCAGGGTATCCTGCGACTGGACAATTAGCTCATTGCCCTGCAAGCCGGCGGCCACTTCCACGTCGCCGCCGAGGTTGGCGCCGACGACTTTGGCCGTCATGCTCACTTGGCATCGCATGATGTAGAGGTCGATTTCACCGGCCAGCGGCGTCGAGTCTGCCGATCGTAACGGCGGCACCGGAACTACCGACAACGACAGACCCTATGGGCGCTGATTGCGGGCGGCAGGGGACCGGTCCTGCCGCATTTAACGGAAATGCCGGCGCAGGACTTGCCGGATAAGCCGGTTGGTCGCAAAACGCCTCAATTTGCGCATTTGCCGGTTCGATCAAGCAATCTGGATCGACGCAATCCAAGGGAATCGCCGCCTTTGCCGGACATGCCGGCGGAGATCGGGATTACGCTGTCTTTTCCGACGAGGGGGACCATGCTGCGTATTTCTTCGAGCCGCGCTTCTTTGTTGATCGGGGTCGGACTCTTCATCGCAGTAGCCCTTTGTCGCACGCCCGGCGCATCCGCCCAGGAAGCCACGGCCTCCATGGCGGAACTCCAACAACGCATTCAGGCCCTGGAGGCGCTCGTCCAGCAAATGCGCGACAACCCCCTGCCGGCTCCCGCCATAGTCGATCCTGCCGCTCCGTATCCGCCGGCCGGCGGCGCGCCGAGTCCCGCCGCGGAAAACTTTCTCGGCTGGAATAACGGCTTCTTCCTCCAGTCTCCCGACAAGTCGTGCCAGTTGCGCATCACCGGCCAACTCCAGTCGGATTTTCGCGGATACCTTACCCCCGTCGACACGTCCACAACCGCCAATAAAAACGTGGCGGGCACCCCGGTCACCGGCAGTCCGGATACGTTCCTCATCCGGCGGGCGAGGCTCGGCATCGAGGCGACGGTGGCAAATTACTACGAGTTTCGCTTGCTGCCGGATTTCGCCGGGACTTCCGTTTCCAAATCGATCACCGACGCCTACATGAACGTCCATTATTGGGACCAATTGCAATTCGAGGTGGGCAAGTTCAAGCAACCGTTCAGCTACGAAGACCTGATCCAGGACCGTTACGTGCCGACCATGGAACGCTCGATGATGGATCAACTGGTGCCGCAACGGGACGAAGGCGTCATGATCCACTGCCATAAATGGTTCGACGACCGCTTCGATATTGCGGTCGCCGTTTGCAATGGCGACGCCAACGACAGCACCATCGATAACAATCAGCACAAGGACTTTAACGGCCGCGTCGTCTTCCGTCCGTTCAATACTCCGGATGGCTGGGAACCGGCCCGCGGTTTGGCGTTCGGACTCTCTGGCGGCGAGGGCATCGAGAATGAGGCGCTCAGCACCACGTCGTCGACCCCCCCCACCATCACCACGCCGGCGTACGTGACCTGGTTCGCCTTCAATACCGGCGTGGCGGCCAACGGCGGTCGCGATCGCATCAGCCCGGAATTGACCTACTTCTACCACTCGCTCGGCTTCGCGTCGCAGTACTATCACGAGGACCAGGTGTTTCAAGCCGCGGCGGCGCATTCCCCGCTGGTGGACGTGCCCTTCGACGGCTACTACGTCTTGGTAACTTATCTCCTCACGGGAGAGCAGCGGACCGAATACAGCCAGCAGATCGAGCCGATCCGTCCCTTCGACCACTGCAGGCCGATGGCTTCGCCAGGGGCATGGGAAGTGCTCTTCCGCGTCGACAGGATGGCGGTCGGCGAATCGGCCTTCACCGCGCATTTGGCCAACGACACGGGCACGACCAATCGATCGAGCCCCGAAGCCACGGAGACGACCCTGGGCTTGAACTGGTATTTGACCAAGTGGGTCCGGGCCCAACTCAACTGGGAACATGCCAATTTTGCCGGCCCCGTGAAGATCGGGAACGTGGCCCACGCCTTTAGCACAGAAGATGCGCTGTATACGCGGTTCCAGGTCATCTTTTGAGCATCGAAACCGTCCCCGGGGCGCTGCCCTCGGCTGGCGCGGCCTCAGTGCACGCGCTGGCCGGGCTTGGCGCCGGTGTCGGGGGCGAGGAGGAAGATCTCGTTCTCGCCGCCGCCGGCCGCCACGATCATGCCGTCGCTGGTGCCGAACTTCATCTTCCGCGGCGCCAAGTTGGCCACACAAATCAGCAGCCGGCCCACCAGTTGCTCGGGACGATAGACGGTCTTGATGCCGGCGAAGACGTTGCGACGCTCGCCGCCGCCCAGGCTGAGCGTGAGGTGCAAGAGCTTCTTGGCCCCGGGCACGTCCTCGGCCGCCACCACGCGGGCCACCCGCAAATCCACCTTGGCGAAGTCCTCGAAGCTGATCTGCTCGGCCAGCGGCTCGGCCCGCAGCGGCGCATCACTGTCTTCGGCCGGCGGGGCAGGCAGACCAGCGCTGGCAGAGCCAGTGGCACCCGGCGCGGCCTCGGCGTCCGCCACCGCGCTGGCGGCGATCATGGCCTCGATCTTCCCCGGATCGACGCGCTGCATGAGGTGCTCGAAGCAACCCACCGGCGTGCCCACCAGCGGCTGCTGCGATTGTTCCCAGCGCCGGATCGGATCGTGCAAAAGCTTGCCGGTCTGCTCGGCCAGCTTCGGCAGCACGGGGGCGAGGTAGACGGCCAACTGGCGGAAGAGATTCAGCCCCGTGGTGCAGATTTGTTGCAGCCGTTTTCCCTCGTTGGGGCCGCGGAGGTTCCAGGGGGCGTTTTCCTCGACGAACTTGTTGGCCCGCTCGGCGGCGGAGAGCACCAGCCGCATCGCGCGGGCGAAATCGCCGGCCTCGTAGGCCGCCGCAATCGCCTCGCCGTCGGCGGCGGCCTGCTCGAACAAGCCGCCGTCGGCGGGATACTCGCCCGCCAAGCCCGTCGGCTCGGCGAACCGCGCCGTACGGCTGGCCAGGTTGACCACCTTGCCCACCATGTCGGCATTGACGCGGGCGACGAACTCCTCGAGGTTCAGGTCGAGGTCGTCCACGTGCGCGGTGAGCTTCGAGGCGTAGTAATAACGCAGGTAGGCCGGGTCGAGGTGCTCCAGGTACGTGGCCGCGCGGAGGAAGGTGCCCTTGCTCTTCGACATCTTCTCGCCGTTGACGGTGAGGAATCCGTGGATGTGGACCTTCGTCGGCAGGCTGAAATCCGCCGTCTTCAGCATCGCCGGCCAGAAGAGCGTGTGAAAGTAGGTGATGTCCTTGCCGAGGAAGTGGTGGACCTCGGTGGCCGGGCTCCGCCACCAGTCGTCGAACTTCTCGCCATGACGGTCGCACCACTGCCGCGTCGAGCCCAGGTAGCCGATGGGGGCGTCGAACCAGACGTACCAGTAATTGCCCGGACTGTCGGGGATCTCGAAGCCAAAATAGGGCGCCGGCCGCGACACGTCCCAGTCGTGCAGGGGCTCGCCGAGGAAGTGGCCCTTGAGGTAGTTTGCCACTTCCGCTTGTAATGCCCCGCTCTCCGTCGCCCATTGCGCGAGGAAGCCGTGCAGCCGCTCGATGTTGACGAAGAGGTGGCTGGCCGTGCGGACCTCGGGCTTCGCTCCGGAGAGCGTGCTCACCGGGTCGATCAGTTCGGCCGCATTGTAGTGCGTGCCGCACTTGTCGCAACTGTCGCCGTACTGGCCCGGCGACTTGCAACTTGGATTGGGGCAGGTCCCCATGACGAAGCGATCGGCCAGAAAGGTGCCGGCCGTCGGGTCGTAAAGCTGGCTGACTTCCTGCTGGCTGACCAGGCCGGCCTTGCGCAGCGCAGCCCAGATCTCTTCGCAATACTGGCGGTTCTCCGCGCTGTTGGTGCTGCCGTAGTTGTCGAACTCGATCTCGAAGCCGGCGAAATCGGCCTCGTGGGCCTTCTGCATCCGGGCGATCAGCTCCTCTTCGCTGGTGCCCTCCTGCCGAGCACGGATCATGATGGCCGTGCCGTGGGTGTCGTCGGCGCAGACGTAAATGCAGCGGCTACCCCGCAGCTTCTGGAAGCGGACCCAGATATCGGTCTGCAGGTATTCGACCAGGTGGCCGAGGTGAATGGGACCGTTGGCATAGGGCAACGCGCTGGTGACGAGGATTTGGCGCATGGCGGAAGGTTTTCCACGGTTGGGGATGGAATTGGCCCATTCTAGCAAAACGGGTGGATAGCGGCCAGCGGCGCGTTTTTCGACATTTGCTTGACGGCGTTGCAGAATCTATGTAGAGTGGGGGTAGTGGTTCCACCCTGCCGATTCCACGGGCGACTGGCCCGAGAGGCAGCGTTTCCGTTCGTGCTGAAGGGCGCGTGCGGGAGTTCCGACTCCCGTGCAAGTGATTGGGCGCGCGTCTCTCTTGGCTCGACGTCCGGAGCCAATTTCCCCCGCCGCTGATGGCGGGCAGTTGTTCGCCGATTTCCGGGCCGCGAGCGAGGAGGCGGTTCGGCTTGCGTTTGGAGAAAGCCCGCATGCGATCCCTCGTCCGGCTTTTCGGCCCTGCCGCCGCGGCGCTCTTGCTGTGGTCTTCGCCGCCGGCGCGGGCCGACATCACCTGGAAGCTCAATGGGACGGGCGACTGGTCGACGGCGTCGAACTGGAGCAGCGGCATTCCAACCGCCAGCAGCACCGCCGATATCTTCAATGGCGGAACCGCAACGGTCACCGTGACTGGAGAGACCTGCAACACGCTTTCGCTTGGCGGCAGCGGCGGCGGAACCCTGGACCTGTACGGCGG
>JBKQVT010000140.1:0-11792 GCA_052139835.1 Thermoguttaceae bacterium | reverse complement strand
ACGATGATGGCAACACGCAGCCTGTGCCATCGACGATCGAAGACTGGCGCATCGGCAGCGGCCCTGGCCACCGCGACGTGATCAAGCCCTTTACCAACGCCGTCTTCGCCAAGTACAACCAAATCTGTCCGGATGGCGAGGGCGCCTGGCAGGTCTACTGGCGGCAAAACATGCCCGGGCTGAACAACCGCCAGAAAGACGACTTCGGCCGGCCGATGAAGAACTGGTGGCCGTTCTTGTTCTATTGAAGCAGGGCCCCCTTACTCGAAAGGATTGGAGAAGATGAGGGCAATGGTGGCAGGCTTATCCGGCACCAGAGACCACTGAACGAGACCGACGGATCACTTGCGTGGATGTGCCCGGCTCCTAGCCTGCTCGATTTCCGCCGCCAATTCCGCCGTAGCCCTTGTGCTGGCTGAAGGGGAACCAGCGGAACCACGCCGACAGCACCGGGAAGGCTTCCAGGGCCAGAAGGGCAACATAGCATTACTGAGTCCTGGCAACGCGGAAGCCCGTGAAGAAGTCCCGGCCGACCGGCGCGCGCCAGTAGCGAGTGGCGGAACGGGAGAAGAACGGCCTGACGAACCAGGAACCGCCCCGAAGGACATGGACAGCCCCGGAGTCTGGACCAGTGGGGTCGTCTATGGGGGATCTGGCATAGTATTTCGCACCGTACCAATCCGTGCACCACTGCCAGGCATTTCCGTGCATGTCGTAGAGCCCGAAGGCATTGGGCGTGAACTTTCCCACCGGAGCCGTGAACACGTAGCCGTCATTGGCTTTGATGGTGTATTGCCAGTCCGGGAACTTCGCCTTGAGCGCCGCGTCGGCCACGTTGCCGACTTTGGCCAGCGTCTCGGGATCGTCGCCGCTGTAGTAGCGGGTCGTCGTCCCGGCACGGCAGGCGTATTCCCACTCCGCCTCCGTTGGCAGCCGGTAGGTTTTGCCTTCCTTGCGGTTGAGCCACTTGCAGAAGGCCACGGCGTCGTTCCAACTCACGTTGACCACGGGGTGCTCGTCGGTCTGCTCAAAACCCACGTTCCGCCAGGAGTATTTTTCGTTGAAGCTAAACTCCTTCTTGTCAGGGTCCCAACCCCGGGCCCCCGGCTTTTCTCCTTTCTCCGCGTCCGTCTTGTACCCCGTGTCGGCGACAAACTGCCGGAACTGGCCCCGCGTGACATGATAGGTGCCCAGGTAGAACGGCTTCGTGATTCGTACGCGGTGCCGCGGGTGCTCGTCCTTGAAGAGGTCTGCGTTCAGAAGATCTTCGCCATAGGTCTTGTTGAAGAAGGCCGCCGTGGCCTCCGCCGACTCACCACTGCCCATCTTGAACTCGCCTGCCGGGATGAGGACCAGTTCCATCTTCACCCCACCGCCCAAGTCTACCGCAAGCTTCTTGGACAGCTCTTTCGTCTCGCTGAAAGCGGTCCCCGCCATTGTGAAAAGCACGATGCCCCCAATCATGAAGTCTCTCATAACGTGTCCTCCCAGAAGCGATTTTGCTGGGCCGGCGATGCTCACGCCGAACCACGACGGCCAATGGACCCTGCCAACGGATAGGAATTCCGATCAGACGTAACTACATCGTATCGCGGACACTGGTCGCCGGGAAGACTCCGTGGAAAAACCGCCTACTGGGTGGCGGCAATGCGGCGCACGGCCCGCTTCCGACGGCGACGGGCCTGGGCCTCGCGGGATTCTTCTTCTCGCTGCTCCAGCCGATGATCGGGATGGGCGGCCACCCAGCGATTCGGCAACAGGGCTTCCACGGCGACAGTGTTATGGGATCACCTGGCTACCTTCTCGGCTTTGCCCGTTGGGATATAATGGCGGTTGTGCTTACGCCATTTTGGGCTACGACGCCAAGCGGCGGCAGGTGAGCATTTTCAATCCCTGGGGCAACAGCTTCACGCCCAAGGGCGCTCCCGGTCCCGCCAACGGCTATCCGACCCAGCGCGGCCTGTTTACCGTTCCGTTGGACCAGTTCCAACAGGTATTCACCCGCGTCTTTTATGAGTCCGACAAGCCGCTGGCGAGGTAACCAGGGTACATCCGTTTCTTGCACGCCAGCGGGACCTGCCCGGCCGGCGCAGAAGGGCGTGCCGAACCCGTTCAAGCCGGGCGAGCTGATGGACCGTGCGGCCAAGCCCGCCTACAACAAGGTCAAGGTGCGAGCGCTGAAGCTGCTGAAAGACATGGCGAAGTGGCTGCCCTGGCCATGACGGATGTGGCCACGGCCATCTACTACCTGGGGCTTGCCGCTCTGATGCTGCGCTGAAGGCGAACGTTCAGTAGCGGGCTTCCACCATATATCGCTTCGCTTCCGGGGCCGGAATGCGAATCCACTCCTTGTCCCGGTCGAAGTCGGTCCACGCGGTGCCGTTGACCGTGGTCGACTGGATCCGCCTCTGCTCCGGGTGGCGAAAACGGATGAGCAACTCCTTGGGCTGCCGCCGTGCGGGCATGACCACCTCGGCAACAATCCGGCCGGCGGCCGCATGGCTTTCCATCGTCATTGACAGCACACCGTAGCACGTGGGAGCGCGCTGGACGCCGATCCGCTTGCCGTCTTCCAGCCAGCGGCGCGGGGCTGCCGCCAGCAGCACGAGCGTGTCGTCATCGCGCTCCTGGATGAGCATGTGGCGGTAGAGTTCGAACCATGTGCCGTCGGTGCTGGGCGGGCCGTAATACTGGCCCCACGTCCAACGGCACTCAACGGGCTCAAAGGCCGAATGACTGAAAGCGCAGGCCATGCCGCTGTAGAAGGCGCGGATGGCCGCCTTGGCGTCGTCGCGCAGCAGATACACCGTCGCCTGCTGGTTGTAGACGGGCTCGTTGGCCATTCCCCAGCCGTGCAGGAAGAGGTTGTCCTCATGGTCGTCCAGGAGGAACTGGGTCAGGGGGCTATCGGCCCTCAGGGCCTTCAGTCGCGGCAGGTGCACGGCGCCGCTGTCGACGTCGGTGGGATACCACTGGTCGAAGCGCCGCCCGGAGGAGAGCGCTTCGCAAGGGACATAAGGGCACCAAGTGTGGTCGCGCAACTGGACCAGTGGCGAGCGTGCGCTGGCGGCGGCGAAGCCGCGGCCGACCGCGCTGCGGAAGGCGCGGGCCGCGTCCAGGCATTCTTGCCCGCGAGGGTGCCCGATCTCGTGCAGGACTTGCCCGAGCAGATCGACGCCGGCATAGAAGTGCGCCTGGCTGAAGGCCCAGACGCCGTCCCCGGTCCCGTCATTCAACGGCGTACGGACCAGTCCGGCGGCCGGTCCGCCCTGTCGCGCAGCCTGGTGCATCTGGGCCAGGCACCAGTCGAGGGCTTTGAGGGTTGGCGGGAGGAGTCGCTCGAAGGACTGGCGGTCGCCGGAGAGGCGGTAGTGCTGCGCCACGGCGTAGAGCATGCCCGGCGTGTTGACACCCCAATTGGCAAAGCCTTTCAGATGACCATCGGGCTCCTGGTTGTTGCGGAACATGATCAGCAGTTCTTCTTCGGCCAGGTCGTGATAGCCGCGGAGATCGTAGAGCATGTAGTCCACGTAGACCGCTTCGATCATCGGCCAGGGGGTGCCTTCCTGGAAATAGGCGAAATTGGAATAGGGCAGGTCGATCGGCACCCCGGGTCCCGCGCCGCCATGACGCCGTGGCAGGCGCAGGGCATGCCATAGATTGGCGCGGAACAGATCATTCACCGCGGATTCCGGCACTTCGATCTGCATGCCGCGGGCCAGGTAATCCGACCAGAACTTGATCGTCTCAGCCCGCGCGGTCGCGGCGTCGATCGCCAGCAGCCGCGCCCGGTCCTTCGCCGCCACCAGTGGGGAGGCGAGTTTGAGGACCAGTTCCACGGCGCCGCTGGCGGGCAGGTCCACCTTGACGGGAAGCTGGACCATGCACCACCGCCCGGCGTCAAGGAGCCGGTCCGCGCCGAGACTCTTGGCGTCGAGCACCCGCTGCGACACGCGCGGCGGCTCCCAGCGGAAGGCTTTCCCTTCCAACGAAAATAAGACGTCCTGCGATCCGCTCTGCTGGCAGAGCAGTGTGCCGCCGCCGGCTTGCCGCTCGACTGTCGGCGCCCCCTCGGTCGCCAATAGTCGCTCGTGGGTGATCGTGAAGGCGACTGTCCTGGCCGGTCCGGCCAGGTTGGTAAGCCGGATCGTCTGGATAAGCGTCATGGGCATGTGGCCGCGCCGCGTGGCCGGCGGGCCGCAGAGCGGATAGGCCCACTGTTGGGCCTCGTAGCGCACGCCGTCCTTCTCGAACACGCTGGTGATCACCGGCAATCCGTTGGCCAATCGCTGTTGCTTGTAGCTGCGGGCGTCGGCGAAGCCGAAGGAAAGGCGGAAGCGGTCCTGATTGCCATAATCGTTCCATACGCCGGCAAATCGATCCACCCCGAACTTCCGCAGCGCGCTGTCCCAGGTCAGGCAGACGATGTGGCCGGGCGCCGGTTGCGAAGCGTGCTGGTACTGGGGAGAGCCCATGTCTTCCCAGAGGGCCTTGTACTGCGCGTAGCTCGCCTCGGGACCGGCATGGACCTGGTCCAGGACGCGGCGGCCTCGGAAGGCCGCCAACTCCTTGCGGTGCTGCTCCAGCGGCAGCGGCGCATCGCCCACCGCCAGGTACAAGTCCAGCGCCGGGATCCAGAAGGCCTTGTTCCGCAGCAGTTGCTCGACGGTGACCGTGAACCCTCCGCCGTTACCGTCGCCCTTGCCGTCCAGTTGCACCGTCAGGCGTCGCGGATCTTGGTAATAGATCTGGTCATCGCGCAGCCTGCGGGCAGTATCCGCATCGCTCAGCCGAATCAGGTCAGCCCAAATGGGGTCGCGTTTGTCAATCTGGGGCACAGGGACGGGCCGCTCGGCATAATTGAGCACGACCGCCACGTCCTCGTGCAACTGATAATCGCCTGCCAGTTTCTCGCCGTGGATGCCGAGAATCTGAAGCTGTTGGCCTGAAAACCGCAGACGCCGCGCGGCCGCCTGCGGCGACTTGTGGCCGGCCGAGAGGGTCACTCGAAGTTGTGCCTGCTTACCGGGTGTCGCACCGGGCCCCTGGGCCCACGTGGGCATTGTCGCCGGCCCAATCGCCAAGAGAAGACACACTCCGATACAGCTGCCGAACCCCTGGAACATACGATATCTTTTCATCTGGTATCCCCCTGCGCCCCCCACCTTAACCGAGCCGTAGGTGTGCGTCAAGGATTTGCTGCGGGGAATGATGACGGAAATAGGTGGGAAGGCAGAAGAGCACGTCGCGGCGGCACTTGTGCCGCGGCGCGAGGACTAATCCCGGCGGTTGCCAAGCACCCCTTCGGACTTCCTCTGCGCGTTGAGCCCAGGCGTGTCAGGCACGGGCGGCCTTTCACCGCTTTCATGATAAATTCGCCCCAGATTCCAATTGGGCAGCGAACGGGGAAGGCGTTCGCGTCCCGAGCTTACTACCCGAATCCACTCGGCCCCGCCCGGCCAAACCCGCGTACAACAAGGTCAAGGTGCGGGCATTGAGGCTGCTCAAGGACATGGCAAAGTAGCCGGCAGCGCGGACGACCGAGAATGGGCTTCGGCAGAGAAGGGCTTCGGACCAGGTCGCAGAGATCAGCATTTCGGCGGGAGCGGCAGGCCGGCATTGCCGCCGGGCGAGTCCGTGTTCGGGGTCCGAACACAGGGCGACTCATGCGGAAGCCGGTCGGGGGGGGGCTTGGCGGACTTGCGGGACCAAGGCGAAAGTCGGGCTTGTCCCCGAAGGGTTCCTTGTGGTAAAAGCTGCCTGCCTGCAACGGCGTTCCATGCCCCCGGGGATGCTGAGCCATGAAAACTGTCGCGATTGCCCTGCTGGTCGGATGCGCCATGTTCGTCCCGCCGCACGCAGTCCATGCCCAGGGTCCGAACAGGCTCTATCCGGATCTCCAGCCCCCTACGCTTGTTCCCAGCATCCCCGTGCTTGGACCGACTCCCCAACCCCGCGTCTCGCCCGGCGGCGCGACACAACCGACCCCGCCGCCTCGGCAAGACCCTCCGACCGAAGCTCCGCCGAGTCCCGCTGCAAGTCTCGTTTCCTCGCCAACCAAGGCGGAATCATCGGAGCAGGCTCCCGCTCCGGTTCCTTCCCAGCCGGGCACAGGCTTTCCGTGGTGGCCCGTGATTTGCGCCGCTCTCGTCGTCATGCTGGTATACCGGGTGAGGCGCCGGACCTGATCTTACCGTTCGGGATACCGGTCGCGGATCCAGATCGCTGATGCGTCCCAAAGCATCCTGGATCGATCGTGTTGGGACGGGGCTTGAGGCACGGTGTCCACTTGCCACGGTGCCGCACGCTCGTAAGCCGGGATCACCATGGCTTCGAGGTCGATCGGGTCGTACGCGGATATCAGGACGCTCCTGCTTGGCAGTCTACATCTGTGGGGGTATATTGTCGAGCATCAGCCCCTACCCCGACAAGACCTGCGATGTCGTCAACCTGCCCATTCTGCAATCTGGACACCACCCGCGTGTGTCTGGAGAACGATGCCGCGATCGCCGTCCCCGACGCATTTCCCGTCACGGAGGGCCACACCTTCGTCATCCCCAAGCGGCACGTCACCAGCCTGTTCGACCTGTCGGAAGAGGGGCAGGCGGCGGTCTGGCGGCTGGTGGCGGCGGTGCGGAGCATATTGGTCACGGACTTGCGGCCCGATGGGTTCAATATCGGAGTCAATGATGGGCAGGCGGCGGGCCAGACGGTTGCTCACGCCCATGTCCATGTCATTCCGCGGCGCAGTGGCGATGCGACCGACCCAAGGGGCGGCATCCGGCGGATCGTCCCCGAAAAGGCACGTTACTGAAAGGGCGGATATGCCTAGCCTATTGCTCGTGTTATCCGTGCTGATCGCCGCTCCCTTGCCCGAGGGCGCAGCGAGTTCGCTTGACCTATCGTCGACGAAGACTCGTTGGCACACCTTGCCGGCCGAGGTGCAGAATGTTCGCTTGGCGTCAGACGGTCGCATCTGGTATCAACTGAGGGCCAGCAATCTCGGCCACCGGTCACTGGCGAGTGTCAAGGAGGATCTGGCCCGCGAATTCCGACAACCATCGCCGAAAGCCCGCGGGGTATTGATTGCCTTGTTCGAACCGGGAGGCCGTGTTTGGTTCTTTCTTCGGGACAAGAATCTCTTGCTGGGCTATGACGGTAAGACGTGGATCGAATATGCCGTTCCCGGCCGGGACAACGCAGTCTGCGGCGAGTGCATGTCGCGTGGCGAGTTTTCGCTCAGCCACGCCAACCGCTGGGCTGATCATCGCTGCTGGTTCATTACCGCGCGCAGCGTGCTCTCCTTCGATGGCACGAAATGGTCGCGCGATGACTTCTTCGATCTCCAGAAGGATTGGAGCAGCCGTTGTCTGGCCCTTAGCCCCAGCGGCAAGACGGCGGTCGCCTACAGTTACAGCCTTGAGAGTTTCCGCGTCTGGCGCGCCGGCCAATGGAAGCCGGTGCCGCTGCCGCCCCTGGATAGCTCGGCCCCCGTGATCTTGCTGGACATGAGCGATGACCGGACGCTCTGGTTCGTGCGAAAGGAAGGCCAGATGGAGCGATTGGACATCGGTAATGAGGCGGACAAGCCTGACCCGGCCGCCGACGAGATCGCCGAGCGGGTGAAAGTCGTGCGGCGCATCTACCAGGATGCCGCCGGTCGCATGTATTTGCTGGCGGAGGACATCCGAGACGAGAAATCCTCGCGGTCCGGTGCCGGCTTGGCAGTAATCGTCGGCGGCAAGATCGACAAGATCCTTTTCAATCAGGAGCTTACTGCGCACCGGCAACACTGCTACCTCGGGGAATCCCTGCCGCACTTTTGCGCCGACGGCCGGCGAGTCTGGTGGCCGATGTGCGATCCGGGGCCGGCAGGCCGATTGCTCGATATGGACCGCGGTGACTTGGGCGAGCGGCTTCCTCTGCCTGCACCGACGTGGATCCGTGCCGTCGGCGGCGATGGGCGCGTGTTCCTCGGCGAAAACTGGACTTACCTCGACTCAACTTCGCTGGTCAGAGTGTTCAACCCCGGTGTCCGAGACGACCGGATTCCATTGAAGGTTGACACCACGGACGTTCAGCTTCGTAACCTCGTCGTGGCCGATGACGGGGCAATCTGGACCGTGCAGAAGAGGCGTGGTTTGGTCCGTTTCGACGGTGCGAAGTGGACGCCCGTCGGCCATCACACCGCAGGCGATTCGGCCGACACGGCACCCCAAATCCGCACGATGCTTCCCGGAAAAGGCGGCCGGATGCTGGTACGGACAGACGACCACGACGCCATCTACGATGGCGACAAGGAAATCGCCCGGGGCCCGATCACGGACATTATCGAACAGCACCCCGATGTGATTCGGCAGACCTTCACGCCCGATCGCGGGGCCCCGACGAACATGAATCCCGTGAATGCGGCATTTAGCATCATTGCCGACAAGGCTGGCAATATCTGGTATCTGGAGAACCATCGGTTGCAGGTCTATGTCCGGGATCACTGGGTCTCAGCCAACGAACCGCTGACCTCCGCCGGCTCGCCTCATGGAAGTGCGCAATACCTAACTGCGGTGGGTGACGGAAGCAAGGTCTACGTGAGCAACTTGGCCATGTATTACCAGGGCGGCTGTTCGTTTTTGGGCTGCGTGAAGGATGGCGATCTCGACTTTGCCAAGGCGCCACACGTAACCGGTTACGAGTCTATGGCCCATGTGCTGCGAGCAGCCGACGGATCGTTGTGGCTGCCCGTGCGGATCGGTGTCGGCCACGGAACGTGTGACTATTACTCCGGCCAAGTCGCTTGTTGCATCTCCGAAAAAGGGGTTGACCAGGAACTCCGCAATACAGGCTGGTCCCAACTTGTCGACGAGGCGGGCAACGTGTGGTTGGGGCACATCCCGGGAATGCCGGTCGATGTCTTCCGCGTGTGGCGCCGCGGAAAAGTGGTCCAAGAATTGGCCATTCCGCAGAGCCAGCTAGGGTTGTTGTTCTCCGACCGTTCCGGGTCAGTCTATGTGCGGACCAGAACCGGTCTGCACCACTACACGGCCGATGGCCCGCGATTCCATCCCTACCATCTTGCCAAGACCTATTCTTTCGACGACATGATGGGCCCTCCAATCGCACAAGCTTACAGCAAGTTGGGATACTTGCTCTTGCTGACGAAAAGTAACTCCCCCCGCTCGACGAGCCTCCACTTGGTGCATTTGCCGAAATAGAGACGGATCATGTACAACCTTCTGCGGGTTCCTGCCGGTCCTCTTAAGACTCGGCTAGCCCCATAGCGACGGCGCCCAACGCGACGCCCGATGACGCGGGCATCGACAGTGGTCAGCCAGCCGCAGGCAGATTTCTGGGTGGCCCAGCCAGTCTACGCCGCGACCATCCCGACCGATCGATCTTCACGGCGGCCACCCACAACCGTCGCTACGGCCCACCGCCAAGCCCCATCCCCAGCCATGCGAACGACCAGGAACGGGACTTGGCAGGGAGCCGCCTACCGCGAAACGGTAAGCGGCCCGTGGGCAAGTATTTTGACAGCTTTCAGGCCAAAGTTTTAGATGTTCGGGCCAGAACCCATTTACGGAACACACGTCGCCGACTGCCTTGTTGAAGGGACAGGGCAGCGTGCGCCGTTGGCCCGGCCGTATCGTTCCTTTCAAAGAGGCGCCGGTGGGAGTCGAACCCACTTGAAGCTGCTTTGCAGGCAGCCGCCGTGCCGTCTGGCTCCAGCGCCACATTTCAGTGTCCTCGCCAGGAATCGGACCTGGTCTACGACCTTCGCGCGGTCGCGTGCTAATCCGGCACACCCCGAGGACTTCTTTTCCAGCGCCCCGCCGAGGAATCGAACCCCGTCTTGCAGATTCGTAGTCTGCCGTGCTATCCGGTACACTTGCAGGGCAAGTGTCTCGACCAGGAATCGAACCTGGATCTGGACCTTCGGAGGGTCCTATGCGATCCCTTGCACCATCGAGACATTCAGTGTCCCGACCTGGAGTCGAACCAGGGCCAGGGCCTTAGGAGAGCCCTGTGCGATCCGCTACACCATCGGGACGATTATCCAAGGGGCCGACGGCTGGATTTGCACCAGCATCGACCGGTTTACAGGACCGGCGCCTCGCTGTTCGGCCACGTCGGCTTTTCGAGTTTCAAGCAGGAGCGCGAGGATTCGAACCCCGTCGGATGGCTTTGGAGGCCATCTGCTCTCCCAGGAGCACACTCCTGTATTGCCCCCGGCCTTGCGACCAGGGGCATTTGGCGTAACGACTACTCTTGCAGCGTTACCTTCCAGTACGCTTCGCTGACGAACTTCGACCAACTCGCGATCCGCATGTTGTGCTCAGCGTACAGCGGCTTCCAGGCCGGCCGGACCGGCTGCTTGTGGAGGCGCATCCGGGCCTGCTGGGGCGTCCGGTCGGCCTTCCGCTTGTTGCAGGCCACGCAGGCCAGCACGCAGTTCTGCCAGCTCGACACGCCGCCTTGCGAGCGAGGCACGACGTGGTCGAGCGTCAGTTCCTCGCTGCCCGGCTGGCGGCCGCAGTATTGGCAGGTGCTGTGGTCCCGCTTGAAAATGTTGCGGCGGCTGAAGGTGACGGCACCCATCGGCAGTCGGTCGTAACCGGTCAGCGTGATCACCTCCGGCACCCGCAGCCGGAACCGCACCGCCTGGATGAACGGCTCGTCGGCGCGCGGATTCAGCCTCGACCAGTCAGCCCACGTATAGAGTTGATAGTCGTGCGGATCGACCACGCGGGCCGACTCGTTCCACACCAGCACCAGCGCCCGGGCCACGGTGGCCACGTTCACCGGCTGCCAGTTGCGGTTCAGGACCAGCGTCGGGCGCTGGAGTACTCTGGCGACCATGTTGTACCTTTCGTTCGTCGTTTAGGTTGACCGACCGGACTTGAACCGGCACGTACTTGGGCCACAACCAAGCGCTCTACCAATTAAGCTACGGCCAACATATCAATCCCTTGCAGCGTCACTCGTCACTCGCAGTACCCCGACCAGGACTCGAACCCGGAACACCTCGTTAGAGGCGAGGGATGATGTCCGTTTCACCATCGGGGCATCCATCCAAACTTCCAGGCGGAAGGCATGGGATTCGAACCCACATGACCCCTTGCGGGGTCGCACGGTTTAGCAAACCGGCCCGGCGAACCGTATCCGGCTACCTTCCAGTGAGTTGCAGGCCCCGGTATCGAACCGGGCGCACCGGCCTTATGGGAGCCGGTTGGGCACCTGCCGCGCCTGCAACGGACGAGTGACCACGGGGAGATTCGAACTCCCACTGCCGCTAATGGGCTCGACGCTCTGAACGTCGCGTGTCTACCAGTTCCACCACGTGGTCGTATTTCAGTGGCCCGTGCGGGAATTGAACCCTGCCTTTCCAGCTTGAGAAGCTGGCGTCCTACCGATAGACGAACGAGCCGTATGTTTTCAGTGCGCCGGGCAGGAGTTGAACCTGCATAGCCTCGCGGGCTGGCTGCTTTACAGGCAGTTGGGCTCGCCGATGCCCAGCCGACGCATGTTCGGGCTGAATGGCACGGGCGGGAGTCAAACCCACCGTCACCAAGATTTGAGCTTGGCCGCTTTGCCGAGTGTCGTTGCCGTTGGACCACGGGACCGTGCTGATTTAGTGGAGTCACCGGGAGTCGCACCCGAATCTCCAGCATGCCGTGCTGGCGTCTTCCTGTTGGACCATGACCCCGAAGGCGTAAGCCTTGGGACTCGAACCCACAAGCGGCAGGCTGCCGCCACCTGCCTTCCAAGCAGGTTCCTCACCAGTTCGGATGGCTTCC
>JBKQVT010000139.1:0-22466 GCA_052139835.1 Thermoguttaceae bacterium | reverse complement strand
GCCAGCCACGCCGACGCGTTGGCCGTCACGTTTGCCAGCCAGATGATCCGGTCGATGGCCACGTTGGGCACCGTGCTGGACGACACCCCGGACATCCAACTCAACAGGCTGAACTCCGCCATCGGATCCACGGCGTACTGGTACTGCGCCGGCTCGATGGCCGAGCTGTCCGGGGTGGAGCCCGTCGCCAAAGGGTTCAAGCGGGTGCTCACGTCGTTGTTCGCCGACACCAAACGGCTCTGGCTGACGACGATCCGCCACACCGGGTACTGGATGCCGACGCCGGTGGTGGTCGAGGTGCTGGCCGGGGAGAGCCGGTTGAGGTCCAACGAGTATCCGTTGGTGGAATCGTAGGTGTAGAGGTCCAGCGGGGCCGCCTGGTTCAGCGCGGAGCGCGGACAGTACAACTCGATAAACAGCGAGCCTTGCGGCACCCGCACCTGGTCGAGGGTCTTCACGGTGGTGCCGCCGGTGGGGACCATCGCCATGCTGTACGGACTGGTTTTGGTGCCTTGACCGTCGGGCACGGTCCGCCGCTTGGTCGTTTTGTCGTTGGCGGTGTCGGCGACGCCGCGGTTGTGGCAGGCAAAACTTTCCGTCATCACCAGCTCCGGCGACTTGCAGCCCCAAACCACGCCGAAGTTGCTCGACGAGTCCAAGCTCCTGGTGCTGGCGCTATACTCCGTGCTGTCCGACGCGTAAATGTAATCGTCCTGCAGGCTCCATTTCTTGTTGGTGATGAAATTCGGGTCGTACTTGAACGGCACCATGATCGAGTCGTTGGTCTCGAAGCAGACGGCGTTGATCGCCCATTGGGCAATCCGCTGCGCCCTCAGCCACTTCTGCTGTGCGAAGGGGAGCGAGGTCAACTCCGTGGTGGGCACCTGGACATTGGCCGCACTGTCGGAGAGGAGCATCCCGAGCACGTAGAGGTATCGGGCCAGCCGCTGCCGGGCCGGCATCGGCCCTGCCCCGCCCCAGGCATTCAGGCTCTGCTGGTCGGTGTCGTAGCTGATGCTGAGGCTCTGCGTGCTGCTGGGCGAGACGTATTGCGTGAACTGCTGCGAGCCCGACAAGGCCCAGGTCCCCGTCGTACCGCTGAACTGCAAAGTTCCCAGCGGCGGGTTGAGGTTCACTTTCAGTCCGGCGAGGATCTCCGCCGGGACGAGGTTGACCCACTGGTTTGGCGGGATGCCCGCCGCCTTCAACAGGTCGGTGACGTGCTGCGGATAGGCGGTCAAATTGCCGCCGGTGCGGAGCGTTTTGGGCACCGCCGGCGCCGGGCTGGGGTTGTCCCAGGATAACGTCGTCAACTCGCAGCGCAGTTTCTGCTGGAGGGTCGTGTTGCCCTGGACGCCGAACAAGTTGGCCAACCGGGGGGGCAAGAGGCTCGAATCGCGGTCGTAGGGCCGCAACACCCGCTCGAACTCGGCCACCCCGAAGGGGTCGTCCGGCGGGGCGCCCGTCCCCAGGCTGTTGCTGGGCAGCCCGTAGGCCGCATTGCGCGAAAGGTCGAGGTCGTAGGGGCAGTTCACGATGCTCGTCCCGGTCGAGCTCGCCGTGCTCGCTCCCGCCGACGACATGTACACCGGCGCGCCGGCCTGATCGAGCCCCACCGCCTGGAAGCCCTGCGGGTCCGGCGGCGCGCCGAAGGCGTAGGCGTCGGCAGTGCCGGACGTGGGGACAAAGGCGTAGTTGTTGCTCCAGTAATTGCCCGCGTAGTTGTACCACTTGTTCCAATCCAGCGGCGAGCTGAGCGTGCCGCTGGTGACGCAGCCGGGCTGGCCGTCGACGCCGTAGCGGCCGTAATAGGAGCCCGAGCCGGCCAACCACGTGCTATAGGTCGAGTAGTTGCCGGAGAACAGCGGCAACAAATTGATCTCCGCGGGGCCGTAGCCCAGCCCGCGCCCCAGCGTGACGGTGCTGGTGCCGGCCAGCGCCGCGCCGCCGGGGGGAAATCCCTGGGTCGAGTTGGCGGCGTAACTCAGCGATGCGCCCGAGCCGGTGTAATTCCCCGCCACCGTCTGGGCCATACAGCCGTGGGCGTTGGCGTTCAGCCGGCCGTCGAGGTCCACGCAGAGGATGGCGAACAGCGGCTTGTAGAGCCGGCCGTCGGCCGCCGCACGCACCGGGAAGCCCAGGTCGATCCACACGCTGTCGGGAATCCCGTCGCCGTCGTTGTCCACGTCCCATTGGTAGCCGTTGGAGTTGGTGGTCACGCCGCCGTCCCAGACCCCATTGGGAGGAAAGTTGGGATTGCTGCCGGTGAAGCCGCCCGTCTGGGCCGGCCGCAGCATGACGTCGCTGAGCGCATAACCCTGGCTGAGCCCGTACTGGATCAGTTCCGGGCGGTGAAAGGAGGGCAGCGGCGTGTTCAGCCCGATGCCGTTGGAGGCCGCTTCCTGGGCCGCCAGCGCCATGTGGTTGTAATCCGCCGCGGTGTAGTCCGTGTTGGCGAACGACTGCATGGCCGGATTGATGGCGGCGTGCCAGGCGCCGGGCCGCAAGGCGTTGCTGGCGGTGATCGTCATCGTCGACGTGCTATAGCCCAGCCCCGGCCCGCTGAAGGCGGCGCCGTTGATCAGGCAGACGTCGCTGCCCGAGATCGTGGCGCCGTTGTCGAAGGCCGCTATCTGGTAGTTGCCGTTGCTGGGATTGACGCCCACGATGAAGGTGCTTTGTCCGGCGGCCGCGCTTTGTTGCGGGCTGCCCGCCGGATAGTTCGGATTGCCCAGATCGGTCAGCACGCAGCCGCCCAGGCAGCGGACGCCCGAGTTGGTGAGCGTCACGTTGCTCACCGAGTAAGCGGTGTTGGTGAGGCTGGTGACGGTCAGTCCGCTGAGTTCAAACATTTGCCCGCCGCAGATCGGCGTGGCGGACATGGTGGCGCTCAAGGTCATCTGGTCGTACATGGTCTCCAGCAGGCTGTGCACGGCCATGACCGAGCAGGGGTTGTTCGAGCCGCGGACGACCTGGCCCAGGGCCTGGTCGAGGGCCTGCCGCGGCGGATCCTTGGCGCGGTCGACGAGGCTGATGCCGGTCGCGCTCTGCCGGGCCTGGTTTGCCAGCACCACCAAGGCGATGGCCACCAGTCCGAACATCGCCAACAGCCCGAGAACAACCAGCAAGAGTGCGCCGCGCCGGGCGGCAAGGGCACGATTGATCGTCATGAGAATCTATCCTCGCTTGAAAATAAGGATGAAGGATGAAGGATCAAGGATGAACGAACACGCGGTTTTCCCCCGCCGTTTATCCCTTATCCTTTATCCTTCATCCTTTGCCGTTTGCCCTTTGCCCGCTGGCCCCTCACAACAAGGATGAAGGATGAAGGATCAAGGATGAAGGAACCACACCGCGCCGCTCTTCATCCTTCATCCTTCATCCTTTATCCTTAATCTTCGATCCTTTATCCTTGCGTTTTGCGGCAATGGCCACACTCGCGAAAATCTTGATCAGTTCCTCGGTTTCCGTGCGCAGGAGAGTCAATCGTTTTGCGGGTACTGCACCGCTGTCAGCGAGCAACTCGAGCCAATAGCCCGTTTCTTCCAGTTCCTGCAAGCCCCCTTCGATCTTGCTGACGAACTCCGCCGTGGACCGGGCGCGGTAGGCCTCCCGGTAGTGGGCCCCGGGGGAAGTCCCGCTCCGCAAGACCTGTTTTCCCAGAACTTGCGGCGCCGCTGCCTTCGGCAGGGCCGTGACCATCCGAATGATTCGCAGGGCAAACGCCTTGGTCCGCTGCCGCAAATCGCGGTCCTTTCTTGCGTATTCCCCGTGCTCTTCATCCTTCATCCTTTATCCTTCATCCTTACCAGAGCGGGTCCCGATCCACCTGCATCGGCTCGGTGTACACGCCGATGACCTCCTTGCCGGGCAACACGGCCGTCACCTTGCCGGACCAGTCGGAGCAGTCGGGCCCGTTGAGACTCAAGTATTGGGAGCCGCCTACAGCCGGGTTGTAGTCGCCCACGGCCACCACGCGATACCAACGGCAGACAACGTTGCCGCTGGGATTGACTGCGCCGCACAGGGCGATCCAGTCGTTCTCCTTGACGGCAAACGGCGCGCCGCTGCTGAAGCCGCTCAGCGTCACGTCGCCGCCGGCGTAACTGCTGCCCCAGCCGCCGCTGCCGGCGGGCGCCGCCGTGGCGGTGACCTCGCCGCTGCTGGTGAGATTGCGCTTGTAGCAGACCACCACCGAGACCGTGTAGGTGTAGAGGCTCTTCGAGTACACGGGATAACCCTGTTCCGTCTGCCGCAACGAGGTTTCGCCCGGCGAGGGCGTGACGGTGAAGAACCAGGAATAATCGCCGACATATTGCGGCGTCGGGTTGCCGGAATTATCCGGGTCGCTTACGACGATCCTGGTGGGCCGCTGGGGGCCGGGCGGCGAGAAGCTCAGGTCGTCTTGCCAGCGGAAGAACTGGTCGGCCACCGGTTGGGGCCAGGTTGTCCCGTTTACCGTCGAGGTCAGGAGGTTGATCCGCTGGACCTGGGTGCCGCCGAAGCTGCCGAGCGGGCCGGTCGGGGCGGTCATTCCCAGCGGGTCCACCAGAAACGAGGCCCCGCTGCTGTCGGCGGTGTTGCTGGACCACAACCGCGAGTCCAACATGTGGCAGGTCTTGACGACGTGCAGTCCGGCGCGGCCGCAGGTGCCGGCGCGGTCGGACTTGACGGTCTCCATAATGGCGAAACGCCCCACCGGCAGCAGCGCCGCCACCCCGATCAGCCCCAGCGAGAGCACGAAGATCGAGATCAGCACCTCCATGAGGCTGACGCCGCTCCGCCGCGAGGCGCGGCGAAGGATGAAGGATGAAGGATGAAGGATGACCGGACAAGACCGCGCTACGGTCCCTTGATCCTTCATCCTTAATCCTTCATCCTTAGCTCTGCTGTTTGTCTTCATCCTTTATCCTTCATCCTTCCTTCTCATCCTTCATCCTTCATCCTTCATCCTTCATCCTTAGCCCCTACTTTCCTCCCAGGAGTTCGGCCTGCCCGGCCAGGCCGCGGGCGTCCGTGAAGCTACTGGGCACCGAGTTGGTCGTGCTGCCCACCGGCGCGGTCGTCACCAGGCCGCTCTGCGGATTGATGACCACCCACTTGTTTTGGTCGTCCTGCCAGTTGTATTGAATCGCTGCCCCCGTGAGCTGCCCCCCAAAGCGGGCCTTGTCCGGCGTGCCCACCAGCAGGTAAATCGGCTGGCTGACCTTGGACGAGACGCCGTTGTAGAAGACGCTGTCGACCGCCCCGGAGGGGCCGAAGACGACGCAGATCGGAGTCGTGCTGGGGCCGAACGGATCGGCGACGCCCGGCGCGCCCGAGCCCGTCAGGTCGATGACCGAGCCGGCGGGGAGTTGCAGCGGCGCGGCCAGCGACTTATGCGCCTGGAGCCCGTTGATGGACGACACGACAATCGGCTGCCGCTTGATGCAGAAGGCCATCGGCGAGGACGGTCCGGACGGGCTCCACGGCACTTGCTGGCTCGCGCTGAGCGGATCGTTGGGATCGAGAGAGAACGTCAGCGACTGGCCGCCTTGCGACGGATCGGCACTGACGATGTACCAGGGGCCTTCGTAGTTGAACTGGATTTTGTCGCCCTTATGGACGCAGTTGGACAGGTTCGAGACGCCGGTGAGGTTCGCCTGGTACGTGCCGCTGCCCGCCTGGACCGTGGCGGTGGCCCCGATGGAGTCGCCGGCATAGGGGGGCGGCATCTCGACCAACTGGGGCGTCATCACGCAGCTTGAAATGCCGGGCGCCGCCACCAGCGCGACGCCGCAGGACCGGCGGCTGGCGATGGCCCTGCTCCGCGCCGAGCCGAGGTAGACAGCCAGCGCGCGGGCTGCCTCGCGGCTCCGCCGCGCGCCCTTGGCCGACTGCATGCGCTGGGCCGCCAGGCCCATCATCATCAGGATGATGGTGATGACGACGAGGAGTTCGATCAGGGTAACGCCGCTGCGCAAGGATGAAGGATGAAGGATGAAGGATGAAGGACGAGCTGCGCCCCGATTCGTGCGCCGCCGCGCAGTCGTCCCCTCGTGCCCGCCTCTGCAGTGTGTCTTCATCCTTTATCCTTTATCCTTCATCCTTCCTTCTTATCCTTTATCCTTCATCCTTCCTTTTCATCCTTCATCCTTATTTTTGCTCGATATGGTGGTTGTGGATCGGGATCGCGCCGCTCAGGGCGCCCGCACTCGTGCTCCACGGATTCTTATAGACCGACGGGCCGGGGCTCGGGAAGGCGACGCCGTAATCGTACGCGCCCCCGGAAATCGTATTGCCCGCCGAGGAGACAATCAGTGGAATGAGCTGGAAGGCAGTTGGCTGCGTGTCGTTGGGGTCGAAGGGATCGTGGTCGGTCGCGGGGTTGCCCGACTGGATGTCGGAAAGCGCGTTGGGATTCTGGCTGCCGCCGAGGTACATGCTGCAGCCCGCCGGCCAGCGGATCCAGGCGATGGGGCGCTGCCAGCCGTCGATGAAATAGGGCATGTTGTCGCTGGGATCCAGGGCGATTTCGCTCTGCGAAAACTGCTGGCGGGCCTCGGCATTGCCCGTCATCACCGTCAGGTAGAGGCACTTGGCGCTGTTCATTGCGTCTTTGTTCGGGGCGCTGCTGTTGGGCACGCCCTTGTTGGCGTACACCTGCTCTAGCGCGGGCGCCGACAGGCCGCTGTACTGCGGCCCGGCGATGTCCTGCGGATTATCCGGCATCTCCATCCGCATCAGGTCGTAGACGGCCAGGAGGCGTGCTGTCGCGGCGTCCGAGGGATTCTCCCCCGTCGTGTTGATCGGCACCCGCCGCGTCTGGTAGGACTCGAGCTTCAGCATGATGAAGTGGTCGATCTTGGCGATGGTGGCCTTGGTGCGGGAGGCGCGGGCCAACACCGTCACCCTCTGCAGCGCGCCCCAGGTGGCCGCCGCCAGAATGCTGATCACCGCCACCACGACCAACAACTCGACCAGGGTGGCGCCACGGCGCAAGGATGAAGGATGAAGGATGAAGGATGAAGGACGAGAAGGAAGGATGAAGGATGAAGGATGAAGGATGACCGGACAGGTCTGCCTTGCAGTTCCTTGATCCTTCATCCTTAATCCTTCATCCTTGGCTCTGCTGTGCGTCTTCATCCTTTATCCTTCATCCTTAGCTCTGCTATGTGTCTTCATCCTTTATCCTTCATCCTTCATCCTTCATCCTTAGTCCTAGTCCGGCATGTCGGCCTTCATCGTGGCCCCCTTGATGAAATTGGTGATGTCGTCCAACTGGCTTGCCGACGCCGGCGAGCTGCCGCCGAACGTCGGAGGATACAGGTTGGAGGTGCCGTACACGCCGTCCAGGCCGGGGCAGAGGATCTGGAAACTGTTGGGGTTCACATACGTCCCGCCCAAGTTGGCGAATCCCGGAGCGCTGGCATTGAACATGTAAGGCTGGGGGCCGGAACCCGTGGTGGTGTAGGTGCCGTTCTGGGCACAGTAATAGTAATAGGGCGAATTCGGCGCGGTGGAGCTAGCGCCGCTGTTGGCGGAAAGGCCGTTGTTGGGGAAATAGACGTAGCCGGTCGTGCCCGCCGTGCCGTTGGTCAGCCGGCTGGTGTCAAAATTGAAAAACGGCCCGGTCCGGCTGGCGTTGTTGTCGAAGGGGTTCAAGGGGTTATTGCTGAAGCCGGCGGGCTGGTTCGCGCTGTAGCCGGTTGGGGCGTTGCCGCTGGTATACTGCAAGCCGCCCAGCCAGATAGACAGGGCAGTCGAAGGACTCAGTGCGACGCTGCAGCCCGGCGGTGTCCAGGGCAAGCTGATGTTGCTGGGGTTGACGGCGGTTTGGCGCGGGAAGGCGTTGGCCAGGAATTGCTGGAGCGCGGCAAGATTCGTGCCGTCGGGCGGATCGGCGCCGAATTGCTCCTTGAAGGCGTTCAGCGCCTGGTCCATCTGCGAGGTCTCGATCTTCATCCGAGCGCTCATGGCCGTCTTTCGGGCCATGATGGCCGCCGCCGTGATCAGGCCGGTGAGGACGGCGATGATGGTGATGACCACCAGCAGCTCGACGAGCGTGAAGCCCGGGCGCGCACGAGGGATTAGGGATTGGGGATTAGGGATTAGAGACGGCGAATCAGCCCACGCCCACCGGCCGGGCACCCGCGCGCGGGTCGCGGTGGGAATAGGGGAGTCACCAGCAGGTCTTCGGTTTCCATTCATGATGGGCTCCTTTGTCTTCAACCACTCAATTTTTGGATCAGGGCGATCAGCGGCAGGAACAAGGCGACGACGATGAATCCCACCATGCCGCCCAGCAGGATGATCAGCAGCGGCTCCATGAGGCTCATGAGGCTTTCGGTGAGGACGGCGACTTCCTCGTCGTAGTTGTCGGCGACCTTGTAGAGCATGGTGTCCAGCTCGCCGGTCTCCTCGCCCACGTCCACCATGTTGACGACCATGTCGTCCAGCACGCGTTGGTTCATGCGGGTCATGTAGACCAGCGCGCCGATGGGCCCGGCGACAAAGATGGTCCAGAAGAAGAGGGCCATGGGATGGAACCAGAGCTTGGAGTGCTCCTTCATGGGCTTGGCGATCGATTCGCCCTCGCGGATGGCTTCATAGACTTTCTGGTAGATGTGCTCGAAGACGGCGTTGCCGGAGGTGTCCTTGGTGATGTGCAGGGCTTCGAGGATGGGCACGCCGCTGGCCACCAGGGTGCCGAGGGTGCGGACGCTGCGGGCGATGGAGTTTTTTTCCACCAACTGGCCGAAGATCGGCAGCTTCAAGGCGAACATGTCCCAGCCCATCCGCCCGGCGCGGAACTTCCGCAGCAACTTGACGAACAGCCAGATGCTGATGGGCACGATGGGGATCAGATACCCCTTGTGGACCACCCAGTCCGACATGACCATGAGGGCCTTGGTCATGTCCGGCAACTCGGTCTTGAAGTCCGCGAAGATCTTCACGAACTGGGGGACGATCTTCCACATGATGAAGACGAGGATGCCGCAGGCGAAGGTGACCACGGCGATGGGATAGACCAAGGCCCCGCGGACCTTGCGGCGGAGGGCCTGGTCGCGTTCCTGGAACTCGGCCAGCCGCTTGAGGATCACTTCCAGCGCGCCGCCGGCCTCGCCGGCCTTGATCATGTTGACGTACAGGCGGTTGAAGGCCTTGGGCGACTTGGACATGGCCTCGGAGAGGGTGGCCCCGCTTTCGATCTCGTCGCAGACGTCGATGAGGCTGTTCTTCAGCGCCCCCGGCCTGCACTGTTGCTCGAGGATCTTCAGGCTCCGCAGGATGGGCAAGCCGGCGTCCTGAAGGATGGAGAGCTGGCGGGTGAAGGTGGTGAGGACTTTCTGCTTGACGCCGCCGATGGCGAAGCTCTTGCCCTTCTTCTTGATGGCCTTCTTCTCTTCCGCCGTCCTCTTGCCTTTCTTGACGGTGATCTTCGTGACGAAGTATCCCCGCTGCCGGATCGTCGCCTGTGCCTCCTCCTGGGTCGCGGCGTCGATGACGTCCTTGAACTCCTGCCCCGTCTGGTCCATCGCCTCGAACTGAAATGTCGGCATGACTGAACTCCTTGCAAAACCGCCGCGTGGCACTGGCTCAGCCAGTGGCACGCCCGCGGCAGCCCCATTCCCCTAATCCCTAATCCCCAGTCCCCAGTCCCTGTTACTCATGCACTGTTTCCCGGATGACCTCGTCGATCGAGGTGATGCCGGCATAGACCTTTTCCATGCCGGCGGCCCGCAACGGCCGCATGCCCGTCTGCAACGCCAGGTCGCGGAGCTTCTCCGTCGAGGCGCCGCGGTTGATCAACTCGCGGAGGCGGTCGTTGATGATCATCAGCTCGAAGAGGCCGATGCGGCCTTTGAAACCGGTGTTGTTGCAGGCCGCGCAGCCCCGCCCGCGAAAGAACTTCTTGTCCAGCACGTCGTCGGGCGTGAGGTCCAGTTGGGCCAGCGTTTCCGTGCTGGGGATGGTCTGCTCGCGGCACTCCTTGCAGATTTTGCGGACCAGCCGCTGCGCCAGCACCGCCTCCAGCGTGGCGGTGATGAGAAACGGCGCCACGCCCATGTCGCGCAACCGCGTCACCGTGCTGGGGGCGTCGTTGGTGTGCAGCGTGCTGAAGACCATGTGCCCGGTCAAGGAGGCCTGCACGGCAATCTCCGCCGTCTCCAGGTCGCGGATCTCGCCCACCAGGATCTTGTCCGGGTCCTGACGGAGGATCGAGCGCAGGCAGTGGGCGAAGGTGTTGCCGATGGCCGGATCGATGGGAATCTGCACGATGCCGTCGATCTCGTACTCCACCGGGTCCTCGGTGGTAATGAGCTTGTCGGTGATTTCGTTCAACTCGTTCAGCGCGCCGTAGAGCGTGGTCGTCTTGCCGGAGCCGGTGGGCCCGGTCACCAGCACGATGCCGTTGGGCTTGCGGATGATCTCGCGGAAGGGGATGAGGATCTCCGTGTCCATGCCCACGGCGTTCAGGTCGAGCATGACCACGGAACGGTCCAGTACCCGCATCACCACGCTCTCGCCGAACATGGTGGGCAAGACGCTGACGCGGAGGTCGACCGGATGCCCGCCCACGGCCAGGCGGATGCGGCCGTCCTGGGGCAGCCGCCGCTCGGCGATGTCCAGGTCGGCCATGACCTTGATGCGGGTGGTGATGGCGAAGGCCAGGTGCCGCGGCGGCGGCACCATCTCGTAGAGCACCCCGTCGGCACGGAGGCGAATCTTGAACTCGTTCTCGAAGGGCTCGAAGTGCAAGTCGCTGGCGTGGTCCTTGATCCCCAGCAACAGCACCATGTTCAAGAGCTTCCGCACCGGGGCGCTGTCGGCCAGGGCCTCGATGCTGGTCAGGTCCACGGGGCCGCCCTTCTCCAGGGCCTTGGCCGCCGCCGCCAACGCCTCGTCCTGCTCCATGTCGGCGATCAACGTCTCCACGCTCTCGCCCCCCACCGCATAGTACCGCTCCAACGCGCGGACAATCTCCTTCTCCGTGGCCACCGCGGGGCGAATCTCGTAACCGAGGAAACTCCGCAACTCGTCCAGAATCGACAGCTTCTGCGGATCGCACATGGCAATCGTCAGCGCGTCGTCCTCGAAACTCACCGGCACGATGCGGTAGAGTTGCGCCATCGGCTCGGTGACGTGAGAGAGCACCTCCGGCGTAATCACCACCTCGGCAAGGCTGATCACCGGCATCCCCATCTGCTCGCCCAGGGCCTGGGCCAACTGCTCGTCGGTAATCAGGCCCATGGCCATGGCGATCTGCCCGAGCATCTCGCCGGGCCGCTGCTGCTGCTCCTCCAAGAGCATCTCCAACTGCTCGTCGCTGAGGAAGCCGAGGTCCACGAGGATTTGACCGATGCGCCGAATCGCCACGTTTGTTTCTCCTGCCCCGCGCCGCTCCGGGTTGTGGGGCGTCAGGCCGCTTGTTCTCCGTCGTCAAAGACGCCGCGTTCCGCCTTGGCGATCCGCGCCGCCATGTCCTCGGCGTCGTTGGACTTGAAGAGGACCTCCTTCTTCTCCACCAGGCCCTGCCGCCACAGCTTGTAAAGGTGATCGTCCAACAACTGCATGCCCTGTTTCTGCCCGGTCTGGATCGACGAGGTGATGCGGAAGGTCTTGTTCTCGCGGATGAGGTTGGCGATGGCCGGGGTGACCACGAGCATCTCGTAGGCCGCGATCCGCCCGCCGCCGATCTTGGGCAGCAGGGCCTGGGAAAGGATGCCGATGACGGAGGCCGCCAACTGGGTGCGAATCTGCTCCTGCTGGTTGGTGGGGAAGACGTCGATAATGCGGTTGACGGTTCCCTGGGCCCCTGTGGTGTGCAGGGTGCCGAAGACGATGTGGCCGGTTTCGGCCGCCGTGATGGCCGCCTCGATGGTCGCCAAGTCGCGCATTTCGCCCACCATGATCACGTCGGGGTCCATGCGCAAGGCCCGCCGGATGGCCTCGGCGAAACTGGGCACGTCGACGCCGATCTCCCGCTGGTTGATCGTCGATTTCTTGTGCGTGTGATAGAACTCGATGGGGTCTTCGATGGTGATGATGTGGTGATCGACGTTGTCGTTGAGGTAATCGACCATGGCCGCCAGCGTGGTCGTCTTGCCCGATCCCGTCGGACCGGTCACCAGGATCAGCCCGCGGGGGCGCAGGATCAGGTCCTTGAGCACCGGCGGCGTCCCCAGATCGGTGAAGGTCATCAGCTTCAAGGGGATCTGTCGCAGCACCATGGCGACGTTCCCCCGCTGCTTGAAGATCGCCACGCGGAACCGCGCCATGTCGCCGAAGGCGAAACCGAAGTCGGCGCCGCCGACCTCCTGCAACTCCTGCTGAGACCGCTCCGGGGCGATGCTCTTCATCAGAGCCATCGTGTCTTCCGGCTCCAAGACCTTCGTTTCCAACTTCCTCATCCGGCCGTCGATCCGCAGCACAGGGGGCTGGCCCACGGTGATGTGCAGGTCGCTGGCCTTGCGCTTGACCACCGTCTGCAACAGCTTATCAATGAGAAACGTGCCCATGCTCCACCCCTTCATTCCGCCAGACCGCGCGCCGAGAAGCCGGCCGAAGAATCGCCGTCCGCCGCCTGTTCCGTGCTCATTCGCCTCTGAAGAGAGCCCTGCCCACGAACATTATTGATTTATTCTTGGAATATGTAAAGAAATATCGTTCATTCCGATTCGCTCCGCTTGGCATTGCGGAAGACCTCCTCCAGGGTGGTCGTGCCGCGGAGCACCTTCTCGATGCCGTCCCAGTAGAGCGTCCTCATCCCCTCGCCCATGGCCGCCCGCCGCACCACCTCGGTCGGGGCCTCGTTGAAGGTCAACTCGCGGACCTTCGACGACATGATCATCAACTCGAAGATGCCCAACCGGCCGCGGAAACCACTGCCTTGACAGTTGCCGCAGCCGCGGCCTTTGGTGAAGTTGGCCCGGGCGAGCATTTCGGGGGTGATTCCGGCCGCCTCCAAAGCGGCATCGCTGGGCGTGTACGGCTGCTTGCATTTTTGGCAGACGACGCGGACCAAGCGTTGGGCCATGATGGCCACGACCGTGCTGGCGACGAGATAGGATGGTACACCCATGTCAATCAAACGTGTAATGGCACTGGGCGCATCGTTCGTATGCAGTGTACTGAATACCAAGTGTCCAGTTAGGGAAGCCTGAATTCCCATCTGCGCCGTCTCGAGATCACGCATCTCACCGACAAGAATCACATTCGGCGCCTGACGCAGCATCGCCCGAATCACCCGCGCAAAATCCAGCCCAATCTCGTGCCGCACCTCCACCTGGTTGACACCCGCCAGGTAATATTCCACCGGGTCCTCGGCCGTAATAATCTTCCGATCCGGAGTATTCAATTCATTCAGTGCGGCATACAACGACGTGGTTTTTCCCGAGCCCGTCGGCCCCGTGACCAGGATGATCCCGTTGGGCCGCAGGATCAAGTTTCTCAGCTTCCCGTAGTCCTCGTCGGAGAAGCCCAACTGCCGCAGGCCCACCTTGATGCTGTCCTTGTCGAGGATCCGCATGACCACCGACTGGCCGTGCGAGGTGGGAATGACGCTCACGCGAAGGTCCAATTCCTTCTCGCCGATGGTGATCTTGATGCGGCCGTCCTGGGTGCGGCGACGCTCGGCAATGTCCAGGCGGGCCAAGATCTTCACGCGTGAGAGGATGGCGCCCAGCAACCGCCGCGGGGGGCTATCCCGCTCGGTCAACAGGCCGTCGATGCGGTATCGCACGCGAATGCGATCCTCGAAGGGCTCGATATGGATGTCCGAGGCGCGGAGTTGCACGGCCTCGGTAATGAGCAACTGCACCAGCCGCACAATGGGGGCGCTGGTCTCGTCGACCTCTTCGTCCGCCCCGCTGCCGTCGTCCACCGTCTCGGTGAAGTCGATCGCCGTGTCGGTGAATTCCTGCAACATCGAGTCGGCGCTTTCGCCGATGGTCTGGCCGTAGTAGCGGTTGATCGCCTCCAGAATGCTTTCCCGCGGGGCCAAGGCGATGTCGATCTGGCGATTGAGAATGAACCGCAGCTTCTCGATGGTGTCGATTTCATTGGGATCGCTGACGATGATGGTCAGCCGGCCATCCCCTTCCGCAAGGGGGAGCACCGCGTTCTCCCGCACGACCGACTCGGGAACCAACTCGATCACCGCCGCCGGAATCGACACCTCGTTGAGGTTGACGTAGTCCAGTCCGAACTGCTC
Source organism: Thermoguttaceae bacterium (assembly GCA_052139835.1). Classification (GTDB taxonomy): domain Bacteria; phylum Planctomycetota; class Planctomycetia; order Pirellulales; family Thermoguttaceae; genus JBKQVT01. The sequence continues at coordinate 8,269 of JBKQVT010000139.1, read as the reverse complement.
CGCCATCGCCCGCATCACCTCCTCCCCGGTGGCGTACCCGAGACGCACCAAGGCATCGGGCAGTTTGATGCTCGAGTCCTTGGACATCTGCCTGGCTTCGGCCAACTGGTCAGGGCTGATGACCTTCTGGCGGATGAGGATTTCGGTGTAATCGCCCTTCTGTCTGGCCGCCATGAATGGCTCCACGGGGTACTTGCGGGAATGGTCTTCCCTAATACCCTAAGCTAACGATGGCCACAGCCATTGTCAATTGAATTGGCCGAAAGATGGCCCCCGACCGCGGGAACCACGGCAGGAGTAGCGTGGGCATGGCCCACCCCGATACACGGGAGGAGCGGGGGACGGTGGGCATAGCGCACCGCGATACACCAAATTTGGTGGGCCATGACCACCCTACTAGCCGATGCCCGTCACTAGGCGCCAGTTCCTTGTGTTGCCACGGAGCGGTTGTTATCATGGAGCGGTCGTGCAGGTCTTCATCCCACAGCGGAAGGGAGCCCCCGGAACCATTGATGGCGGTGCTGCGACGGGCTTCCAGTTCTAAGACTCAGGAGACATTCCCATGATGATTCGTTCCGCGAAGCGTCTTTCTCGGTGGCAGGGGGCGTTGGCGGCCCTTGCCGTATTGGCGACCGTCGAGTGGGTTGCGGCGACCGCCGCGGCGGCCGAGGCGGCCAAGCTGGTCGCCTCCTTGGAACTGGTCCCGGAGAATGTCGCCTTCTATAGCGCCTCGCTCCACAACCGGGAGAAGTACGAGGCGATCGTCAACAGTCGGGCCTGGGCGAAACTCAAGGCCCTGCCCATCGTGCAAACGGGGATGGCCCTCTACAACATGCAGACCGCCAATCCCGACAGCTTCCCCGGTCGTCTCGAAGCGGCCCTGCAAGACCCGGAAGTCCAAAAGACCCTGTCGCTGGCGGGCGACCTGGTGTCGGAGGAGGTCTTCTGCTACGGCGACCAGAACGTGGTTGATTTCGTGGACTTGACGCAGCGGCTCAGCAGCGCGATGAACTACGGCCCCTTGACCATGCAGTTGGACGGCAAGAACCGCGGCGCCCCGGCCAACAAGCTCCAGGCCATGGCCGTGCTCTCCGCGCTGGCCAAGAACGCTCAACTGCTGAAGGTGCCCGACGGGGTCTTGGGCTTCAAGGTGCACGACGCCGCGGCGGTCCGGCAGCAATTGGAGCGGCTGGAGAAGCTGGTGTCGGCGGCCCTGGAGGCCAACCCGCAGTTGAAGATGCAACTGAAGAAGACCGAGATCGGCGGCGTCCAGTACCTCACGCTGACGCTCGACGGCGGCATGATCCCCTGGGAAGAGGTGCAGATCGACGAGTTCCGGCAGTTCGAGGCCAACAAGGGGGACGTCGACAAGATCGTGGCGCGGCTGAAGGAAATGACGCTCACGGTGGCCATCGGCCTGCGGGGCGATTTCCTGCTGGTCTCGCTGGGCTCGTCCACCGACGTGCTGGGGCGTTTCGGCCAGGGAAAGCACCTGGCGGAGCGGCCGGAATTGGCCCCGCTGGCGAAGTTCGCCGACAAGCGGTTGACCCACGTCGGATACCTGAGCAAGGCGATGGCGGTGCGCGTCCTGGGCAACAAGAAGGACATCGACCAGCTTTTGGAGGCAGCCAACGCCCTGTTGCCGCTGGCCAATCTGCCCGCCGCGGAGCAGGAGCAGATCCGCAAGGACGCCGCCGAGTTGGCCGCCGACTTGAAGACGCTGATCCCCGATGTCGGTCCCATGATGAGCCTGGGCTTCTTCAGCGACCGCGGTATCGAGGACTACCAGTATTCCTGGGGCCAGCAGCCGGGCCTGGACGCCTCGAAGCCGCTCACCTTGTTGGAGCACATCGGCGGCAACCCCGCGCTGGCCGTGGTCAATCGCGGCAAGGTCTCCGTGGCCAACTACGACCGGCTGACGAAGTGGCTGGGGGTGGGATACCGCTACTTTGAGAAGTACGGCGTGCCGAAGATACCGTCCGGCGACCGGGAGAAGTTCGAGAAGGCCGCCGCCTCGTTTAAGCCCCTGGTCGTGCGTCTCGACAGCACCACCCGCGACATGCTCCTGCCCGCCCTGGCCGACGGCCAGGTCGGCGTGGTGCTCGACACCAAGCTCAGCAGCAAGCAATTCGCCAAGCCGCTGCCGGCCACGGAAACGCCGCTGCGGATGCTGGAACCGGCGCTGGTGCTGGGCGTCAGCGACGCCGAGCTGCTCCGCAAGGCGTGCACGGAGTACAAGTCGATCATCAACGACATGATCGACGCGGCGCGGCACATCGAGGGCAGCGAGATTCCCGCCGATTTCCACCTCCCCGACGCGGTCCTCAAGAGCAACAAAAAGAAAGGCTACACGCTCTTCACCTATCCGCTGCCCGAGGCCTGGGGTGTGGACACGCACGTCCTTCCCAATGCGGGCCTGTCCCCGAACGTGGCGGTCGTCACGCTCTCCCGTGAGCACAGCCGCAGGCTGCTGGCCGCCACGCCGCCGACCGTGGCGGGCCGGGCAATCCCCATCGACCAGCCGCAGGCCGCCGCCGGCCTCCTCGACTTCGCCGGCCTCATCGACACCATCACCCCCTGGATCGACCTGGGCGTCCGCACCGCGGTCGAGAGGGATGCGGAAGACGAAGGGGCCCAGCGCAGGACGGCCATGATCCTCGATCAGGCCCATACCGTCCTGGACGTGTTGAAGGTCGTCCGCACCATCGTCAGCCAAACCTACCTGGAGGGCGACGCGATGGTGAGCCATACGGAGATCGAGATTCGCGACGTCGCCCCCTCGACGCCCGCAAAAGAAGAAAAAGAAGAATAGGGGGCCCGTCAAGCGCAGACTGTCTCCTTGGCCCGCCCCGGCAGACAGGAATGTCTGCCCTCCTGAAAGCGGAGGACCGCCATGTCCAGCGCACCGGCCGGCGCCCTGCTGGCACACAGCGTCTACTTCACCCTCGACGATGCACGGCCCGAGGCCAAGGAAAAACTCGTCGCCGCCTGCCGGCAACTCCTTTCCGGCCATCCCGGCACCGTCTTCTTCGCCGCGGGCACGCGGGCGGAAGACATCGCGTGGTCGGTCAGCGACCTGGACTTCGACGTGGTCCTGCACCTGGTCTTCCGCAGCAAGGCGGACCACGACCGCTACCAGGACTCACCCGAGCACGGGCGGTTTCTCGAAGAAAACCAATCCAATTGGAAGGCAATCCGCGCCTTCGACGCTTATCTGCAGCCCGGCGACAAGAAGCCCTAGGCCGCGTTACGAGACGGCCGCCACGCCGGCCGACACCACCACCTCTTCGATCCAACTGGCAAGCAGCCACAACGTGACTTCGCGGCAAGGGTACTGGGAACAGACTTCCACGTGAATGCCATCAATCGCAAGGATCTTGCAGGGCACCGACTGCTTGCTGCGCATCACCGACCCGATGAACGGAGCTAAGTTGACGCGCACATGGTCACCGACTTGATATTCCATGGCACTTCCCCCTTGAGTCCTGATCCGGGGCCACAGGCATATTTAGCAGCTTCGATGCTAGCATTCAACCCCCTCGATCGGAAAAAGACCGCCGCGCGGGTGAATGGGTAAAGGAGGCAAAACAGCGTGAAGTCCTTCACCGAATATTTGACCCTCAATACATCCAAGCGCCGGGATTTCGTCAATCTTACCCGCCAAGTGGAGGAGGCCCTCGGCCGCAGCGGCATCCGCGAGGGACTCTGCCTGGTCAACGCCATGCACATCACCGCCAGCGTGTTCATCAACGATGACGAGCATGGGCTGCACCACGACTTCGCCGCTTGGCTGGAGCAACTGGCCCCCTTCGATCCCTCGACCGAGCGTTACCATCACAACCGCACCGGCGAGGACAATGCCGACGCCCATCTGAAACGGCAAGTCATGGGCCGGGAGGTGGTCGTCGCCGTCACCAAAGGCAAGCTCGACTTCGGCCCTTGGGAACAAATCTTCTATGGCGAATTCGATGGCCGCCGCCCCAAACGCGTGTTGGTGAAAATCCTCGGCGAGTAGGAAGAGAAGAAAGGCGGAGGGCGGAAGGCGGAAGGGGGAAGAAGAAGGGGCGATCTCCAAGTGTCTGGCCGCGGAACACGCCTTCTTTGCCGCCTCGTTGCGGCGTGTCCGGATCCCTCGGGTGCGCGTCCCCGCTCCCTCTCCAACCGGTTTCGCTGCAAGGACTTTCGTCGGCCGCACGCCGTGAAGTCGCCGTTGGCAGCAGACCGGGCCGACGGATGCCACAGCGGGGAACGCCATTGTTTTCGACAGCCGGTGCTGTCATTATTCTTGTGTCCGCGTGTGGGCGGGAGGTTTCTCCATATTGAACGGCCCGACGCGGGGCGTTTCCTTGGCCCATGAAATAGTGGAGGTGGTGCTATGAATAGGTCGCTGGTGCTTGCCGTTGTGGCGCTGGGCGTATGGGGGTTGGCCCTGGGTGCCGAGGCCTATGCCTGGATGCCGTTCTACGGCGATCGGACGCCAAACTACATGGCCCAGCCCTGCGTGTATCCAACGTATCAGTACGTCGTCCCGGTGCAAGGGACCGGCCCCCAGGTCGTCACCTCGTACTATCCGCCGGCCCAAGGCGCGGTCATCGTACCGCAATCGGCCGTCCGGTACATCAGCCCGCCGCAATATGGCTGCGGCCGGTTCTATCCGTTTTATGGCTATCGCCGGCCGGCGTATTTGGACCAATAGAGCAAGGCGGCGGACGGAAGGAATCGCGGCTTGCGCGCATCTGGCCGCACGCACAAGCCGCAAGGTCCGCAAGGTTTCTCAAAGACGGCCTCGCGTCGGCTGGCCGTTCCGGCAAACGTGCAGAAACCGATAAAGGTGCGCGCCTATCGGTCCCGATGGTGTTGATGGATGCTCGCATGGCTCTCACCATGACGGTCCCACGGAGGGGACAGTGCAGGACCGCCGGCCAAGATGCCGGGCGGATGCCTGCCTCTGCTGACCTTTCCGAACTGAGGAAAGTCGGTGTTTGCGGAGGGGCGTGTCGTCTCTCCGTAAACTTGTTCGTTTTGCACCTTCGGAGCGAAGGAGGAAATCATGTCCACTTCAAGATTCGTGCTGGTTATGGTCGGCATCGCATCACTGACGTTGTTGCCTGGCCCGTGGGCTTGTGCCGATAGCACTGCCGACCTGGCCACGTTGATCGCCGACCAACCGACCGCGCCGGCCTTACAGCCACCGGCCGCTCCGGCCCCGGCGCCGGCGCCTGCGGCGCCCGCGGACGACAAGGGCCCGCCGCTGCCCTTCCAGACGATTGAAGGCTACGGCGGCGGCGGCATCACGCCCTTCGCCTACCTGGTCAATCCGGGCAAGGATGATTGCTTCTGGGGCAAGCCGGCCACCGCGCTGACCTTCATCAATGCCCGGCAGAAGGACCTCTTCGCGGTCACGGCCAGCGAGACGCTGTTCGGCCGCCTCGAGCTCAGCTACGGCGGCGACCGCCTCGGCCTGGGCACGCTGCCCGCCGAGGTCAAAGCCTACACCCCCTACACCGTCGAGGAAGACTCCGTCTGGCTGCAAAACTTCAACTTCCGGCTCCTGCTGTGGAAGGAGAACGACTGCCTGTTTGGCATCAAGGCCCCGGCCATCACCGCCGGAGTCAGCTTGAAGTTCAACTCGGACATCGCGAACATCAACAGGGAGTTGAACGGCGCCCTGAGCAGCATCGGCTACCGCCGCGATTCGGGCGTGGACTTCACCCTCACCGCGACGAAGACCTTCCCCAAGCTCCTCTTGGACCGGCCGGTTATTTTCACCGCCGGTCTGCGGCTGAGCGAGGCGGCCGACCTGGGCTTCCTGGGCTTCGGCGACACGTACCGCGCGACCTTCGAGGGCAACGTGGCCTGGCTGCCGTGGGACAAGGTGTTGGTGGCCTACGAGTTCCGCCAGAATGCCGACCCGTACGGCAAGATTGCCAATGGCGTCGGCGGATACCTGATCGGCGAGGAAAACAACTGGAACGCCTTCGATCTGGCCCTGATCGTCAACAAGCACAGCACGCTGGTGGCCGGCTGGGCCCTGCTGGGAAACCTGGCGAACGCCGAAGCGAACAACACCTGGTTCCTCCAGTATAAGTACGAGTTTTAAACAACCCCCTCTCCCATTATAACGGCGAAGGTCTTAGGACTTAGGCATTAGGACTTAGATTCGGAACTGGAAGTTTGCGCCGCCCAAGACCCAAGACCGAAGACCCAAGGCTCAAGACCCTCCGCGAGAGAACAAGATGATGCGTCCACCAAGCTTAACCTGCCTTGTGGTAGGGGAAGTGTGTATGTGTGCAACACACACCCCGTACTGCGTATGAAGTTACGCCCGGCAACAAGGACACAACGGTTTCACTAAAAAGGGCTTACGGCGCGGGCAGTCGACGCAAGAAATGCAACGCCAAAAGATACGTTGCACAAGATAAGGGATGAGGGATCACAGCGAAAGGACAGGCCAAAAACAGGAAACAAAGGGCTCGCGCGGAGACGCAAAGAAAGGCGGAGGGCGGAACGATCGAAAACTGAAAACCGAAAACTGAAAACTCAGCCAGTGTTCAGCTTTCAGTGTTCAGTCCCCAATCCCTAATCCCTACTTCTCCAGCCCGGCGGAGTGGATCTCCAGGCCGTCGCCGCCGGCGCGGGGGCAAACCAGGAGCGCGGCAATTTCCGGATGCTGCCGGCAGTAGCCCAAGGCGGCCTGCGGCCCCAACACGTAGAAGGCGGTGGAGAGGGCGTCGGCCAAGGTGGCCGTGGGGGCCAGGGCCGTGGCCGACAGCACGCCCTCGGCCGGCCAGCCGCTGCGGGGATCGAGGATATGGCCGTAGCGGCGGCCTTCGTGGCGGAACGACTGGAACTGCGTCCCCGAGGTGCCCAGCCCCCGATTGCTCAGCCGCAACTCGGTCAGCCGCCGGTCGAGATGGAGCGGGTTACGCACGCCGACAAGCCACTGGCCGGGCGCGCCCGCCGGCCGCGGCGCGCCGGCGCCATGGGCCAGGACGCTGCTGTTGCCCCCCTGGACGAGAAAATCCTCGATGCCGGCGGCCAAAAGCCGCTGGCCGCAACGGTCCACGGCGTAGCCCTTGCCGATGCTGCCCAAGTTGAGCCGCACGCCCGGATCGAGAAAGCGGACGGTCTTCTGCCCGGCGTCCAACTCGATCAGGTGGCTGCCGACGTGCCGGCGGGCCTCGGCCAATTGCTCGCCCCGGGGCACGGCCCCGGCGCGGCGGGCGAAGCCCCAGACTTCCCAGAGCGGCCCGGCGGTGATGTCATACGCCCCGCCGCTCTGCTGGCCGACCCGCATGGCGAGTTCGAGCAACTCGAACAGCCGCGGCTCGACCACCACGGGCCCCGCGGCCGCCGCCGCATTGATCCGCGCCAGCTCGCTGTCGGCGCGGAAGACCGACAATTGGGCCTCCAATTGCTCGACCAGGTCGAGGGCATCCAGGGCGGCCTCGGTGCCATGGGGATATTGACCGGCGCGGAGACAGACCTCGAACTCGCAGGCCATGGCGGGCCGCGATACCCGCACCAGGTACGACTCGCCTTCGCCGGTCATCGCTGCCTGCGCAACACGTCCAACGGTTTCAGTTCGATCAACTCGGCCAGGCCGGCCTCGGCCAGCTCGCGGCCGGTCACGTAGCGGCCCGCCTCGATCCAGCCGCTGATCTTCTCGGGCGCCAGTTCGAGCAGCTCGGCCAGCAGGCGGTCCATGTCGGTTTCCAGTTGGCCGAAGTGCCGGGCCCATTCGGCCGCTTCCGGCAGCCCGACATTTTCTTCGCTCTGCCACTTCATGCGATGGAACAGCAGGATGCTCAGCGGAGTGACCAGCCGGCGGCGGCAAGCGGCAAACGGCCAGAGGGCCGCCGAGGAACACTCGCCCGTGACCACTCCGGTGGCCTTCAGGCCGCGAAGGAGGATGAGCGACATCAGGGCGACGGCGGCGTAGGGGCTGCCTCCGAGCGAGTCGAAATACAGGACGCACTCGCCGCCTGGCTCGACGCCTAGGAGCTTGTCGGTCCAACCGTCTTCGCCTTCGGTCAGGTCGCCGACCAGGGCGATTTCCACGGGGCCGGAGTGTTCGTCGTCGTTTTTGCTCATAAGAGACCTTGGAAGACGGTCTTGGGTCTTGGGCCTTGGGTCTTGGGTCTTAGTTGGGCAGCGCCACTTAGCGTGATGATAGCATGGACAAGTGCTGTTGTGTACTGGCTTTAGGAGCGGGCCGCGGAATTGCGGTTCCCATGGGGGCAAAAAAAGACGATCCTCCGCGTGTGTA
>JBKQVT010000138.1:0-4646 GCA_052139835.1 Thermoguttaceae bacterium | reverse complement strand
AACCTATTACCAAGGGGACATTTCTATCCGTGAGAAAGAGGGGACATTTCTACCTGTGTACAACACTGAACGCCGTGGGCCATTGACCGGCCCGTTCGGGGCGGCTACAATCACCTGCATCTCGGGCAGGTCCGTCACGAGGCGTTTTCCGCTCTCCAGGGAACCGGTGGAGAGCATCACAAATGCCACCCCCCTGCCCCCGCGCGAAACTCGGGGAGGCATGGGGGGTTTCAAGTAGTAGCACTCGGCGATACGCTTGATGACAGAGGCGCGGGTGGATTCTTCTTTGGTGGGCCATGCCCACCCTATGCTTAGCAACACGAGGGGTGAAGAGAAGTTCGACGTTTCTTGGTTTCTGCAACCACCAAGGGAATAGGGGGAGGAACCGATGCGAGAGGCTTCTTTCGTGTTTCGTCTCTTGGGCGCGGCGTTGTTGGCCGCCATGCTGCCGGTCTTGCTGGCCTGGTCTGCCGAGCCGGCGAAAAAGGCGCCCCAGGTCGATCCGGCCGTGCAAGACCTGGTTCAGGCGGCCCTGGGAAGCGAGGCCACCGGCGACAATCATGGCCGTGCCGAAAATCTGCAGAAGGCCGTCAGCCAATCGCCCCAGGACGCCGCCACCCACTGGCAACTCGGCCAGGTGTGGATCGACGGCCAGTGGCTCACGCCCGACCAGGCGCAAAAGATCGCCGCCGGCGACAAGCGGCTGGCGCAATATCGCACGCTGCGGGACCGGAGCGTATTGACCGTGGACAGCCAGGCGGCCCTGGCCCGCTGGTGCCGGAAGAACAAGCTCGCCGACGAGGAGCGCGCCCATTGGCAGATCGTTTTGCAACTCCAGCCGGACAATGCCGAGGCGATCAAGGCCCTCGGGCTGCGGCCCTTCGCCGGGATGTTGCTGACGCAGGGGCAGATCCAGCGGCTCAAGACCCAATTGCAGACGCTGGCAAAGGCCGTGGATCGCTGGCGGCCGCTGGTGGCCCAGTGGCGCAAGGCGGTCGAGCATCACCAGACGGCCCCGCCGGCGGAAGTGCGGGACAAGCTCGTCAAGCTCTCCGACTCGGCCGAGATGCTCGCCCTGGAGCGCGCGTTATGGCGGGAGGTCGGCGCCAAGCGGCACAAGGAGGCGTATCGCGCCATGCTGCTGGCGACGGTAGACGTGCTTTCCGGCAATCGGCATCCGGCGGCGGCCGAAGGCTTGGCGCGGCTGGCGGTCTTTTCCGACTCGAAGGATGTTCGCAAAGCGGCCGTCAAGGAGCTGAAAAACCATCCGCTGGATGAGTACGTCCCGCTGTTGCTCTCCGGGCTGCAAATGCCAATCGAGGCCGAGGCGGGCTACGCGCTAGCCGCCAACGGCGACTTGATCGCGCACCACGCGGTGTTCCAGGAGGGGGCGCTGGTGAACCAGTCGTTCGGGCAGACGCTGGCTCCGCTGATTACCGACCACCCCTCGACGGTGGAGGTGACTACGTCGGCGGCGCCAAGAGTGGGGCACGGGCCGAACGTCTACACCACCCGGGAGAATTGCGAATTCAACGCGCAGAAATCCGAGTTCCAGGCCGTCCAGGACGCAGCCGCGCTGCACGCCGCCGTCAATCGTGCCAATGCCGCCATCACGCAACGGAATACCCGCGTCGAGGCTGTACTCCAGCAGACCACCGGGCTCGAGCTGGGTGACAATCCCGTGCGATGGTGGGCGTGGTGGTGCCGGGATTACAATTCGTACGACGTCGGCGGGGGGACCAGCGAGACGGTTGGGAGTCCGGCCTACAAGCCGGAATACCACTGCGAGGCTTTCGGTGAATACCAGAGCAGCCCTGTGGTGGTCATCAACCCTCCCTCCTGTTTCGCCCCGGGAACAAAGGTCTGGACGCTCAGCGGCCGGCAGGCGATCGAGACGATCAAGGTCGGCGACCGCGTGCTGGCCCAGGACGTCGAGACCGGCGAGTTGGCCTACAAGCCCGTCCTTGGCGTGACCGTGCGGGCGCCTACGTCGCGAATGAAAGTTCGCGTGGGCTCGGACGCCGTGACCGCGACCCTCGGCCATCCTTTCTGGGTCGCCGGCCAAGGCTGGCGGATGACCAAGCAACTCGAAGTCGGCTCGCGATTGCACACCCTCTCCGGCGCTGCAGCGGTCGAGACCATTGAAAAGCTTCCGATTGACCCGTCCTACAACGGGATGGCCTACAACCTGATCGTCGCCGATTTCGACAGTTATTTCGTCGGCGACGCGGCGATCCTGGTCCACGACAACACGCCCCGGCAGCCGACCGCCGCGGTCCTGCCGGGTTTGAAAAAATAAGGATAAAGGATGAAGGATCAAGGATAAAGGAAAGACGTCCTACAAACGCTATGGAAATGGAGAAGGAGGAACCGATGAGAAAGGCTTCTTTCGTGTTTCGTCTCTTGGGCGTGGCGTTGTTAGCCGTCGTGCTGCCCGCCTTGCTGGCCTGGTCTGCCGAGCCGGCGAAAAAGGCGCCCCAGGTCGATCCGGCCGTTCAAGACCTGGTCCAGGGCGCGCTGCAAAGCGAGGCGGCCGGCGACAATCATGGCCGGGCCGAAAATCTGCAGAAGGCCGTCAGCCAATCGCCCCAGGACGCCGCCACCCACTGGCAACTCGGCCAAGTGTGGATCGACGGCAAGTGGCTCACGCCGGACCAGGCGCAGAAGTTCGCCGCCGGCGACAAGCGGCTGGCGCAATATCGCACGCTGCGGAACCGGAGCGTGCTGACCGTCGACAGCCAAGCGGCCCTGGCCCGCTGGTGCCGGAAAAACAAGCTCGCCGACGAGGAGCGCGTCCACTGGCAGATCGTCTTGCAGCTCCAGCCGGGCAACCCCGAGGCGATCCAGGGCCTCGGGCTGAAGCCCTACGCCGGCATGTTGCTGACCCAGTCGCAGATCCAGCAGGTCAAGGTCCAAGTGCAGAAGCTGGGAAAGGCCGTGGATCGCTGGCGGCCGCTGGTGGTCCAGTGGCGCAATGCGGTGACGCGGCACCAGACGGCCCCGCCGGTGGAAGTGCGGGACACGCTCACCAAGACCTCCAACCGGACCGAGATGGTCGCCCTGGAGCGGACGCTCTGGCAGGAGGTCGGCGCCAAGCGGCACAAGGAGGCGTATCATGTCATGCTCCTGTCTATCGTGGAAATGCTGGCCGGCAATCCGCATCCCCCGGCGGCCGAGTCCTTGGTTCGCCTCGCGGTCTTCTCGGCGGCCGAGGACGTTCGGACAGCCGCGATCAAGGCCCTGAAGAAGCATTCGCTGGATCACTTTGCGCCGCTGCTTCTTTCCGGGCTGCACATGCCGATCGAGCCCGAGGCGCGCTATGCCCTGGCCGCCAACGGCGACTTGATTTCGCGTCATTCGCTGTTCCAGGAGGGGGCCCTTGTCAATCAGTCGCTTGGGCAGACGTTTTCACCGCTCATGGACCCGGCGTCGAGCCAGCCCATTTTTGTGTCGGTGGCGCCGGGGACGGGGACGATGCGATTCGACAACGCCGAAAATGCGCTTGTCTTTCGAACGTACGCGCCGGGCCTTGTTGCGTCTTTGGAGGCCCAAGCGGCGGCGGACCGCAAGTCGCTCCCAGGGCAGATAGCCGCGGCCAATGCCCAGAACGATTTGGCCGCCCGTGCAAACCACCAATTGAACGTGCAGAAATCGCAGGGACAGGCCCTGCAAAATGACGCCGCCTTACAGGACGCCGTCGGGCGAGCCAACGCAGCCATTGCACAACAGAATGCCCGCATCGAGGCCGTGCTCTGCGAGACCACCGGCCAGGACCTTGGCGACGCCCCCATGAAATGGTGGGCATGGTGGTGGCAGGATTACAACGAATCCTACCACGTGACCAGCGGGACCGATCAGAGCGAGGAAGGCCAGCCGCCGAAGCCGGAATATCACTCCGAAGAGCTTATCCAGTACCAAGGCAGCGCGCCAACGTACTCGATGCAAACGACAGCCGGCCGCGGGCCAGTCGTGTGCTCTTGTTTCGCCCCGGGGACCAAGGTCTGGACGCTCACCGGCCGGCCGGCGATCGAAAAGATCAAAGTCGGCGACCGCGTGCTGGCCCAGGACGTGGAGACCGGACAACTGGCCTATAAGCCCGTGCTGGCGGTAACGACCCGAGTGCCCGGCCCGCGGATGAGCATCCGCGTGGCAGCAGACACGATCACCGCGACGCCCAGCCATCCCTTCTGGGTGGCCGGCCAAGGCTGGCAGATGACCAAGCAACTCGCCGCCGGCTCGCGGCTGCACACCCTCTCGGGCGCGGCTGCGGTCGAGACCATCGAGAAGCTTCCCATTGATCCGTCGTATCAAGGCATGGCCTACAACCTGATCGTCGCCGATTTCGACAGTTACTTCGTCGGCGACTCGGCGATCCTGGTCCACGACAACACGCCCCGCCAGCCGACCTCCGCGGTGCTCCCGGGCCTGGTCAAGTAAGGATGAAGGATCAAGGAGGAAGGATGAAGGGGGGCCCAAAGCTCCCCGGCCTTCCTTGATCCTTCATCCTTTATCCTTAGCTGCTGTCATTCACAGATAGAATTGACCCCTATTGTCACCGATAGAAATGTCCCCATGCTGGGACCTCTGAAGGAGGTCCAGAATGGAGACAATTTCGATGAGTCGGCGGGAGCGACATCGCCTGGAGG
>JBKQVT010000137.1:0-17962 GCA_052139835.1 Thermoguttaceae bacterium | reverse complement strand
GTTTCGTTTCACGGTGTTGCCGATCACGCAGACCTTGTTGCTGTTGCGGACATCGCGGTCGCTGAACATCTCGCCTTTTGCCATGCTCCAATCGCGCACCGCCAGGAAGGACGGGGTTGTGCCGTTGATTTGCTCGGGCACCCAGTTGCGGTTTCCATAAACGATTTGGGCACGGGCGCGGACAATGGGAGCGACGGCGCTGACGGCGGGGCACTGACGGGCGATCTCGCCCGCGTCCTGCGGCGTGAGCGTAATCGCCGTGCCGGTCCCCTGATTGACGCCGCCGGCGGCGGTGGTCCCGGCAAAGATCATCAACGTGTTGGCCCCCATGCCGGCAATGCCTGTCTGCAAGGCAGCTTTCGACCCTTGGCCGATCTCCGTCATGGCGATGACCGCGGCCACGGCGATGATGACGCCCAGGGCCGACAGCCCCGAGCGCAGCTTGTTTCGCCGCAGCGCTGCCAGCGCGGTCCGCCAGGTGGCCGGCAGGAGCGACGCCGCGAGCCGCTGCCGCGGCTTCGCCGGCGCGTCGGAAGGCAGATTCCGCGGCGCGGGCGCCGGCTTCGTCGCGGCCTTCACATGATGGCGGGCCTTCGCCGCAACCGCCGCAACTGTTGCCGGCTGGGTCGCTGCCGCCATGGTCGCGCCGTCGCCGCTGTTGTGCGAGATGCCCGCATGAGCGGCAGGCCGGCGAAAGCCGACGTGGGGCTCCGGGGTAACGCCGATTTCCGCGGAATTCGCCGGACCGGCCTCGTCGCTCGCAATCGTTCCATCCACGATGCGGACGGTCCGATGGGCGTAAGCGGCCACCGCCGTGTCGTGCGTCACCAGGACGACGGTGATTCCCTCCGCATTGAGTTGCTGGAACATCCGCAGGATTTCGACGCTCGTGTGCGAGTCGAGATTGCCGGTCGGCTCGTCGGCCAGCACCAGCGCGGGGCGATTGACCAACGCCCGGCCGATCGCCACGCGCTGCTGCTGCCCGCCGGACATCTGCGACGGCTCGTGATTGGCTCGGTCGGCCAGTCCGACGCGGCTCAGCAGGCTTGCCGCCAAACGCTGGGCCTCCGCGGAGGAACACCGCTGCGGCGAGTAGTCCAGCGGCATGGCAACGTTCTGCAGCGCCGTGGTCCGCGCGAGGAGATTGAAGTTCTGGAAGACGAAACCAATTTTTTCCGTTCGCACCAGCGCCCGCTGATTCGGCGCCAGACCGCTCATCTCCTGGCCGTCGAACCAGTACTTGCCGGAGGTGGGGCGGTCCAGGCACCCGAGGATGTTCATCAACGTGGTCTTGCCCGAGCCCGAGGCGCCCATCAGGGCCACCATCTCGCCGCGACGTATGGAGAGCGAGACGCCCCGCAGCACGGGGACTTCGACTTCGCCCAGACAGTACGTCTTGTCGATGTCTTCAAGCCGGATCAGTTCCATGTGCGGCAACTCCCGAGGCAAGGAGTTAGAAGTCAGGAGTTAGGAGTTAGGAGTTGGGACCGAAGAGTGAGGAACGGCATAGCCGGACGCCCCCGCACGCGGTCGAAACAGGACAACGACATTCCAACTCCCGGCTCCCTGCTTCTAACTTCTAACTCCTAACTTCTTTCTTCTTGCTTCACTCACATTGGTCCCGGTGGCGGTCTGCTGCCCTTGGGAATTTTGGGCAAGAACGGATTGCTCGTCTTTTCTCCCTCCGCGGCGTCTTCGCCCTCCTGGTCTTCCTTGCCCTGCTCGCCCGCGACGACCTGCATTCCCTCCCTGATGCCGCTGCCGCTGATTTCGGTCATCGTTCCATCGCTGGCGCCGGTCGCAACCTCGACCGGCCGGACTAGGCCATGATCGGTTTCAACCCAGAGGCAGCCGCAGCCCTCGGCGCTCGTGGACTCGCCGCTGGAAGCCGTCTTGCCTGTCGCCGGGTCGATTTGCGAGGCCTGCGGCTTCCAACGCAAGGCCGCACTGGGCGCCAGCAGGACACGGGATCGTTGATCCACTTCGAACTGGACGTTCGCCGTCAGATACGGCATCAGCTTGCCGTTGGAATTGTCGGTCGTCACGACGACCGTGTACGTGACGACGTTTTGCGTCATGGTGGCGTTCATGCGGATTTGCGACACTTTGCCGCGAAACGTTGCACCCGGATGGGCATCGACCGTGAATCGCGCCGGCATGTTCACGCGGATGCGGCCGATGTCGGCCTCGTTGACCGAGGCCCACACCTGCATCCGCCGCAAGTCCTTGGCAATGAGAAACAGACTGGGGGCGTTGAGACTGGCGACGACCGTCTGGCCGATGTTCACGCGGCGATCGAGAATCGTGCCCCGGACCGGCGACGTGATCGTGGTGTAGCCGAGGTTGGTCTTCGCGGTGCGCACGGCGGCTGCGGACACGCGGACTTGCGCCTTGCCCACCTCCAGGTTCGCCTCGGCCGACTTGTAGTTTGCCTCGTCCGCGTCGTAATCCGTCTCGGCAATCGCTTTCGAGGGGAGAAGCTGCTCGGCGCGCCAGAACTGGCGCTTCGTCTGATTGCGAACAGCAGCCAACGTGCCGAGGTTGGCCTTGTCGTGCGCCAGGGTCGCCTCGGCCTGTTCGAGCGCCGCCTCGTAGGGGGTAGAGTCGATCTTCGCCAACACGTCGCCTTTCTCGACGACGGAGTTATAGTCGATCAACTTGCCCGGATCGTGGGGATCGCGGCCGAATTCCAGAATCAAACCCATAACTTGCGCGCCTACGTCCACAACCTCCTCCGGCTCCGCGGTCCCTGTGGCGCCGATCGTCGAGCATAGGTCGCCCCGCTTGATCGCCACCGTTTGATAGCTCGTCACGGGATCGCCGGCCATCTGCTTGGCATAGAACGCCGCCCCGCCGCCGAGAATGCCGACTAGAACGCATAGTGCGACCGCTGATCTCATCGAAGTCCCTCGCCACAGCGCCGGATCGCCTCTTCCTTCAGGCCCATGCCGCGCAGACAGAACCAGGTCACCTGCTTCAGCAGTTCCTCGCGCGCAACCCCGTAATTGATAACCGATTCAGCGGGCAGAAAGTGCATCCCGAAGCCGATAATGAGCTGATGGGCGCACCAACCTCCCAAGCGGATTTGGCCAGCCCCATCGACCATGTCGCCGGCAGTTCTCGCCGCCTCAAGGCACTCCTCCACCTTTTGAACCCAGTGGGAGGGCCCTCCGCGAATGGCAAGCCGAGCGAACTCTCCCTCGTCCATCAGGCTGCGAAGCACGAGATGGACAAACGAACGCTCCTCCTCGTCCGGCCGCCTGCCGAGAATGTGCGAAACCAACTCGCGGACCAGGTGGACCAGGGCCGAGGTGGACGGCTCCAAGGATTGCAATCGCTCGGCGAGTTTCGATCCCTGCTCCTTGAAGCAGGACATCTGGATTGCCGTATAGAGGGCCTCTTTATTGGGAAAGTGCTTGAACAAGAGGGCTTCGGAGACTCCCGCCGCCTCCGCCAATTCGCGCGTGGTCGTTCTGTAAAACCCCTTCTCGACGAAGACCCTTCGGGCGGTCCTGATGATGGCCGTTCGGCGATCTTCGCCCGACATTCTTGAGGCTGTTTTCATGGCATACCTTTCCCCCGGCGACGGAAGTTAGTGTACACTCACTTACTTCGTCCGTCAACTCGATTTCAGACACGCTTTAATTCCACACCCGCACTGTCGAAAGCGCCGGCGGCGCGGTGGAATAATGAAAAACCCCTCTTTCGGAGGTAAAGATCGTGGTTTATCGCGGCCACGTTGAAAACAGCCTGATCCGCTTGGACCACTCGGCGATGCTGCCGGAGGGCGTGGCGGTGGAGGTCCGCTTGCTGGCAGAGCCCTCTGCCCGGGAAGAACAGGAGGAAATCCCCAGCCTTTATGACCGCTTGAAAGACGTGGTAGGAAAGGCCGAGGGGCTGCCGCCGGACCTGGCCGAGAATCACGACCATTACCTGCACTTTCAGGCCCGGCGATGAAGGCGACGCGTCGTGTTTGGCGAGTGGCGGTTAGCGTCGCTTGTCTATTGCTTTGTGCAGCCGTCTTTTTGAAAACGGGCATTGACATTCGGCGCGAGCAAGACACGATTGCGCAGCTACGGGAGGTAGGCGGGCAGGTCGAATTTCGTGAGGTTCCTTGTCGAGGGCAAGGCTGGTGGGACCCTTGGTTCCCGCCAAGCTTGTGGAGAAGGCACACTCGCCTGGTCGGGGTGGCCCTTCCCGAGCGAAACCACAACGTCCCGGGCTATCCGGAGAAGGTTGTGTTCCTCCTCCGTAGGCTGCCGCATGTCGACTGGGTGACAATCTGGGGCAATCTGAAGGGGGATGCTGGTGGAGGCACAAATTCGCTAACAGTCGAGAAGGTTCGTGAATCGCTGCCCGGCATTGACGTAGACGTCGAGATATAGATCGGGCAAATCGAAGAAATCGGACGGCCGAGAAAAGGGGTCGGAACTATTTTCAGACTCGACGCGCGATCGTGATGAGAGAAAATAGTTCTGACCCCTTTTCTGCTTCACTCGCCGTGGCCCCACGCCCGGGGCGTGACGGGAAACATCGAGATGCGAAACTTCGTGCAGCCGTAGGGGATCAGGCGAATGGTCTCCGCGCGGCCGCCTTCGATGGGCACGGCCGGCAACGCCTGCACTTCCGTCGGGTTCCAGTCGACCGTTCGGGCCGGCACTTGCAACGCCAGCGGCGCGCGGAGCGGCCAATCCCAGTGCGCGGGCATCGCGCCGCGCTCGACCTCGATATCGGCCCCATCGCGCTGCGGCGCATTGTCTAAGGCGTACCGCCATCGCGCCGCCGGCAACGGCGTGCCGGGGTCCTTGTCCGGTATCGCCAGGGCGAACAAGAGCGGTCCATACGACACGCTGGCGTAGGGGAAGCGGCGTTTCTGAAACCATTCGGCGTGGATCATCGGCCCGATCCTGCTCCGCACCGCTGCCGGATACTCCGTCTCCATGCCGCGGGCCACGTGGACCGACATCGGGAAGGTCAGCACGACGCGGTCGCCCTTGGCCCACGGCCGCTCGATGCGCACAAAGCCCTTAGCGTCGGGCGCCTCGCCCGCCGCCGCGCCGTTGATCGCGATCCGCGGTTGCGCGCACCAGGCGGGAATGCGGAAATAGAGCGGGAACGACGCGGCCCGCTCCGGGTCCACGGTCACGCGGATCGTCTCCTCGAAAGGGTACGCCGTGCTACAGGTCAGTTTCACGGGCACGCGTGGGCCGACCAGGGCCGAGACCGTACAGGGGCCGTAGAGCGCGGCCGCCAGGCCCCCATCCTCCGTAGCCATCCACATGTGGATCACGTAATGGGGAATGACGCGGTTCACCGAAGCCACGCAGCACAGCACTTGCGGAAACCCCAGCCGCGTGTAGCGCAGCCACTCGCCCCCGCTGGGAAAACTGGGCAGCGACTCGGCAAGGATGCGGTTGGGCGACTGGTAATAGGACATCGTCTGGAAGTCGCGGGCGATGGGCGCCGGCGCGGCATTGAAGAACAGCCGCTCGATGCGGTCGCCCCAGGCGCGATCGCCCAGGATCCGGTACATCCACAGGCTCGACCAGAGATGGGCCTCGACGTTGCAGGTTTCCGTGAAGCGGAAGGCGCCGATGCCGGTGGGGAACTCCTGGCCCGAGTTCACGCCGGAGGGAAGCAGATGGTTCCGGTCCAGCCAGCGGAAGGCGGCCAGCGAGGCGTCGCGGTGCTGCGACTGGCCCGTGGCCAGGTACATCAAGACCGGCAGCCGCATCGCTTCGTTCACCCCCACTGCATGGTTCGGCACGACATGGCCGGCGATCCAGTCCCGCTCGGTCGCGGCGATCTCCGCTTGACCGGCGGCTGCGCGGATCCGCTCCGCGATGCGACGATCGCCGCTGAAGGAGTAGGTCTCGACCATGGCGTCGAGGTTGCACAGTCCGCCCTCGGCGCTGCCGTCCATGTGAAGAGGGCCCATGGGCACGGGGCAGTCGGCGTAGGCCCGCACCAGGGCGTCGAGGATCCGCTGCTGGCCGGTGGCCGCGTACCAGGCCACCAGGGCGCGGCCCATCTGCGACTGGGCCCAAAGGTTGAATCCCTGCGGCCTCTCCTTCTTCCAGTAGATCAAGGAGGTTCCGCCACGATTCACCCCGTCAACCACCAACGTCAATCGCCGCGTGGCTTTCTGGACCAGGGCGTCGTCGTGCAACACGAAGCCCAGCTCCACCAGGCCGTTGAGCCAGTAGGCACACTGTTCCAAGGGCCAGCCCGTGCCGTCGGCGGCGGCCGCCGGCGCGGCGACCGGTGTCCCCTTCCAGGCGTCGTGGAACACCGCGTGATATTCGTCCAGATGGCCCGTGATCCCCTTTCCCGCCGCCACGGCCCAATCGCGCAGCCAGCCGGCCGGCTCGACGGCGCCCGGCGGCAAGGGCAGCAGCGCCGGCGCAACGGCCAGGGCATGAGGCCGCGCGTAGGGCGATGGAGCCGCCTCGGCCGCCAGCCCACTGCGGCCGAGCGGTCCCGGCAAACCGATCCCTGCCAGCAGCAGCACGACGGGCCATGTGCGCCGCGTGCGATTGTCCCTCCTCGCCACCAGACTATGAGTCATGATCTTCGCTTTCTGACAAAACACCAACAAGACCAGCAAGGGCCCACGGGATCCAGTATGTGCTGTGGGCAAGGGCAGAGCAAGAGCGGACGCGGCTTCGACCGTTGGCCGATCTTCCCACCGCCAGGCGGCACAAAAATGGTTTCGGTGGCCCCTGCCGCTTAAACGACCCCCTGCGCGGGCTTGACTACCGCCGGCCGAGAGGTCAGGATGGACTTTCCGCTACGTGTTCCCCGTCCGCTCACCTCCCCGGAGAAACTTCGATGAGATCCCCCCGCCTTTGCCGCTATTTCGCCCCCCTCGTCTTGGCCGTGCTGCTGGCGCCCGTTGCGGCGCGGGCCCAAGAGGGTAAGCAACCGGCAAGCGTCGCTGCCGTGCCGCGTCCGGAAGCCTGGTGCATGGATCGGCACCAGGGGATGAACCAACGGGCCAAGCAGGGCAACGTCGATCTGCTCTTCGTCGGCGATTCGATCACCCACGACTGGGAAACCAAGGGGGCCGCGGTCTGGAAGAAATACTATGCCCCGCGCAATGCCCTGAACCTGGGCACGGCCGGCGACAGGACGCAGCACGTCCTCTGGCGCCTGCGCAACGGCAACCTCGACGGCATTTCGCCGCGGCTGGCCGTGGTGATGATCGGCACCAACAACTCCGCCGCCGGCGACAAGCCGCAGGACACGGCCGCCGGCGTCAAGGCGATCGTCAGCGAGCTGCGGAGCAGGCTGCCGAAGACGAAGGTGCTCCTGCTGGCGATCTTCCCCCGCGGCGACAACGACACCATTGCCAAGGCCAACACGGAGGTCAACGCGCTGCTGGCCAAGCTCGCCGACGGGAAGATGGTCCACTTTCTGGACATCGGCCCGAGCTTCCTCGATCAGGACGGCAAAGTCCGCAAAGATCTGTTTTTGGACGGCGTCCACCCGAACGAGCAGGGCCACCAGGTCTGGGCCGATGCAATCGAGCCCACGGTCGTCAAGCTGATGACGCCGCGGACGCTGGCCGCCGAGGACCCCGGCGCCCTGGGCTGGGTGGTGCGGTACAAGGAGTTCAACCAGCGGATCAAGCGCCGCAAGGTCGATCTCGTCTTCATCGGCGACTCGATCACCGCGGAATGGGAACGCACCGGAGTGCCGGTCTGGCAGAAGTATTACGCCAAGCGCAACGCCGTCGGGCTGGGCATCGGCGGCGATCAGACGCAGTGGGTGCTGTGGCGTTTGGGCCACGGCAACCTCGAGGGCATTTCGCCCAAGCTCGCCGTGGTGATGATCGGCACCAACAACGCTTCCAGCGGCGACTCGGCGGCGGACATTGCCGCCGGCGTGCAGGCGATTGTCGCCGAGTTGCGCAGCAAGGTGCCGAAGACGAAGGTGCTGGTGCTGGCCATTTTTCCCCGCGGAAAGGACAACAACGACGGCCTCCGCAAGATCAACACGGCGGCCAACGCCCTCATCGCGAAGGTGGCCGACGGCAAGATGGTCTACTTCCTCAACATCAACGACAAGTTTCTCGACCGCGACGGCAAGCTTTCCACGGACATCTTCCCCGACCTGTTGCATCCCAACGCGAAGGGCTACGAGATCTGGTCCGCGGCGATCGAACCCACGGTGGCCAAGCTGATGGGGGAGAAATAGTGTCCGTTGAGGATAAGAAGAAGGCAGAACGATTCTACGCCACCACCGCACGTTGGAAAGAGCTGTTGCGGGAGCGCCGCCGCACGCCAGGGGTCGCATCGACAGTATCGCGATACGATGGTTTGCACACCTCGGACGGCGTATGCGATATCAGTGTCCCCTTTGCCCCCGCAACTCCAGCCGCACGATCGTGTCGATTTCCTTCTGGTCGGCGGCTGAAACGGCTACGACAATTCCCTCGCCGCCTTGTCGCAGGTGGACCTTCCCGCCGGTCAAGAGGTCGGCCTTCGCAACCTTGTCGGGAAGCGGCGGCAACTTGACGGCATCACCGTCCCACGCGAGGACGTGGAGGTAAATCGTGGCGCCCCGCTGGGTGCAGACATATCCTTTGCCCGGCCGCCAGGGTCCACCACGGGTGCCGTAAATGCTCTGGCCATACTTGGCCATCCACGCCCCCATCTCCTTGAGGCGTTCGGCTTGGCGAGGCTCGATTTCGCCGCTGGGCATGGGGCCGACGTTGAACAACAGGTTCCCATCGCCGCCCGCGCAACGGACGAGCGTTTGCAGGCAGTCCTTCAAGCTCTTCATCTGGTCGTTTGGCTTCCACGCCCATTGGGTGCCGATGGTCATGCACGTTTCCCACGGCCGCTGGACTTGATAGCCGCCGATCACTTGCTCGGGAGTGTCGTAATCGCCAGCGGCGCCGCTGCGATCGTTGATGAGAATGTCCGCCTGCAAGGCGCGGACCATCGCGATCACGTCCGCACCGCGGCGCGCGTCGAAAGACTGTGGAAAGTCGAACCAGACAGTCGTCAGCGGCCCGTAGCCGGTCAGCAACTCCCGGAGCTGATTCTGCAAATACCGGCTGTAGGCTTCCAGGTCGGGATGAGGCTTCTTGGTCTGGCCGCCGGGGCTGCCCAAGGGATGGGCGGGATGATGCCAGTCGGTCACCGAGTAGTAGGTTCCAAAGCCGATCCCTTGCCGCTTGCAGGCGTCGGCCAACTCGCGCACTACGTCGCGCGCCAACGGCGAGTGCATGATGTTGTAGTCGGTCTGTTTCGTGTCCCACAGGCAGAAGCCGTCGTGGTGTTTGGTCGTCAGCACGATGTACTTCATTCCCGCCGCCTTGGCCACGCTGACCCATTGGTCGGCGTCGAACTTCGTCGGGTTGAATCGCCGATAGAGGTTGTCGTAGACCTCGATGGGCGTCTGCACGGCGCGGGACCAACCGATTTCCTCGCCCGTCAAACTGACCGGCCCCCAGTGAATGAACATCCCGAATCGCATGTCTTGCCAGCGTTTGATCGCTTCCGCTTGCGCGGGCGGAAACGGCGGTGGGGCGGCGGCAAGCGAATTCGCCGCGGGCGTGAGCAGCGCGCCGACAAAGAGGCAGAACAGACACCGGCGGATCGGAAGGCTCGTCATGGCAGGTTCGTCCCAGGGCAACTTTTCGCAGAATTCCTACGTTGTTATGCCTGCCGGAACACCTCGGTGGCAGGTTGACGACTGTCATCCTGAACAGTGGAATCTGGCTTGTCAATGGCGGCCTTTGCTGGCTGATCGGAATGGGCCGGGACCAAAAGTGACAGCCCGCCGTCGCCGTCAGCGCAGCGGCGACACGCATCGTCCCACGCCCTCGGTGGGTTTTTGTGCTTGCGGTGCCTCGAAACTCAGACTTGTCTGAAAGTTCCGAAGTTCCGGGGACAAATTACCGAATTCCGACCATCGCTTTTCGCCGCTCGCGTGAAACGGCCGGAACACCTGCCAGAATTGTCGCCTAGGATAACCCGTCGCAGACAATCGCCAGGATACCCCCGCCGCGATTCACGTCAAGCCAGGGGCCATCCGACCCCGCGACGCGGTCGCCGGCCTCTTTCAGCCCCGAGCCCCCGGCCATTCCCGCCGCCGCGCAAGCGCCGGGATAAACCCGGCGGCCCGCCATTCATCCTTTATCCTTTATCCTTCATCCTTCGTCTTCCCTTCCCCCTTCCGCCTTCCGCCCTCCGCCCTCCTCAGCCACGTCGATCACCTCGATCAGCCGCCGGCGGATCTCCTCCAGCTTCTCCGCCTCCTCGACCTTGCGGTCCTGCCCGTCGGTGACGTAGAAGACGTCGACCACCTGGTCGAGAAAGGTGCCGATCTTCGCCCGCCACACGGAGAGTTCCATCTCGAAGAGCGTCCGCGTGATGGCGTAGAGCAACCCGGTGCGGTCCAGCGTAATCACGTCGATGATGGTGAAGCGGCTGGAGGTGCTGTTGTCGGTGTTGACCTGGGTCTGCGGTCCGACCCCGGAAAGCACGCGGCGGCTGCCGGAAAGCCAGGTGCGGCGGAAGGCCGGCCGCCTGGCCGCCGGATCCAAGAGCGATTGCACCAGCGACTGCTTGATCGCGGCCAGCCGGTCCGGCGGCGGCTCGGCGGCGAAGTCCGGATCGTGGACCCAGAAGCGGTCCAACACCAGCCCGTCCGCCAGGGTGTGAATCTGCGCCGTGCGGATCTCCAGGCCGTGGCTCGTCAGGGCCCCGGTCAGCTTGTGAAAGATGCCCGAGGTGATCTGCTCCGACGTGCCGATGGTGAAGAGCACGGTGGCCGTTTCCGGCAGATAGTGGGCGTCGGTCAGCACCGCGCCGGGCCCCATGCCATGGAGCAAGCGCAAGTCGGCGGCCACCTGCGGCGACGACGTGGCGTTGAGGTAGCCGGAGGGCAAGGCCTCGACGTGGCGGAGGAACCAGGGGTCGTCGGCCGCCGCGCCCAGCGACTTGCGGATCTCCGCCCGCCGCTGCTGGTAGAGCTCGTCGAACGTGGTGGCCGGGCTTTCTCCGGCCAACTGCTGCATGGTGCGGTGGTAGAGGTCGATGAGGATTTCCGCCTTCCAGCCGTCCCAGACGTCGGGGCCCACCGCGCCGAGGTCGGCCGCGGTCAGCACCAGCAGCATCTGCAGCACCTCGGGCGAGCCGACCTGGACCGCAAAGCTCACCACCGTCTCCTCCTCGCTGGTGTCGCGGCGGAAGGCCAGGTGGTTCATGCGGAGGTGCTTGTGGACGAGGAACTTCAGCCGCTCGGCTTCCTGGGCGGGCAGGCCGAGCCGCCGGGCCGCCTCGCCGGCGATCTTCAGACCGATCTCGCGGTGGTCTTCCAGATACCCCTTGCCCAGGTCGTGGATCAACAGCGCCAGGTGCAGCACGTGCTTGGCGGCGATGCCGCGATAGACGCGTCCCAACGGCCCCTGGTCGCCGGCCAGGCCGGCCGCAAACTCCACCGCCCGCAGGCAATGCTCGTCCACCGTGTACTTGTGATACTGGTTGAATTGCAGCAGGCCGCGGGCGCGGGCGAACTCGGGAATGAAGCGTTCCAGGATGGCGGCGCCGTGCAGGTCGCGGAGCACCGTGCCCAGCCGTCCGGGATGCGACAGCAGGGCGAGAAACCAGCGGCAGGCCTCCGGCGACGGCTCGCCGCTGAGTTGCGGGGCCTCGCGGCGGATGAATTCCCAGGTGGCCGGCGCGATCGGCGCGTCGTAAAGGTTCGCCAACTCGGCCAGGCGGACGATCTCGACGAGGTTGCCGCGGAGTTTCTGCAATCCCCGGCGGGTGGCGGTGATCCCCGCCGGGCCCACGCGCAGCCCCGCCTCCACCCGATGGCCCAGCAGGGCCGTGGACAGCCGGGCGACCCACTCGGCGCGGGTGGCCTTGGCCACGAAGCGCTCCACGACGTGGCTGACCTGGCTGGTGTGGCGAAAATACTCGCGCATGAACTGTTCCACCGGCAGCAGCCCGGCCACCGGTTGGTAGCCCAAGGCGTCGGCGATCCGCACTTGCTCGAAGCGCGTCAGCACGTCGGCGGCCTGGCCGGCGTGGAAGTGCAGCTCGTTGCGGAGCCAAAGGAGGAATTCCCCGGCCCGCCGCAGCGCCGCGAAGTCCTCCTCGCCCAGCACGCCCAGTTCGTGCAACTGGCGGGGCTCGGGCGTGCCGTAGCGGACCCAGCCGATCCAGCGGAGCAACTGCAACTCGCGCAGGCCGCCGGCCGAGCGCTTGACGTTCGGCTCGAGGAGAAAGACGGTCTCGCCGTAGCGGGCCCGCTCCTGTTGCCGCGAGGCCACGATCGTCGCCATCAGGTTGCCCGAGCGCCAACTCACCTGGCGGCGGAAGCGGCGGAGAAAACCCTGGAAGAGAGGCTCGCTGCCGCACAGCAGCCGCGATTCCATCAGCGAGGTGCAGATGGAGGAATCCTTGCGGGCCAGCCGGCAGGCCTGCCAGGGGGTGCGGACGCTGTGCCCCAGGACCAGCCCCACGTCGAAGACGTCGCGCAACAGCCGCTCGGCCAGGCGGGCCACCCGCGCCGCCGCGCCGCGGCGGTGCAGGACCATCAGGTCCACGTCGCTGTAGGGGGCCACGTCGCGACGGCCGTGACCGCCGTGGGCCACCAGGGCGATTTCATCGAGCAGCCCGTTGGGACCGGCTTCCCCCAAGTCCGCCAGCGCAGAGTCGACCAGTTCCAGCAGCACGGCGTCGCGGAGATTGGTCGCCAGGGCGCAGACCTCGACGCCGAAGCAGCCCGCCTGATGGCGACGCTTGAGGTCCTCGTTCCCCTTGGCCAACCGCGCCTTGGCAGCCAGCACGTTGGAGCGGAGCAGCGACATGGGAGGAAGGATAAAGGATGAAGGATGAAGGATCAAGGCCGCGTGGCCGGACGCTTGCGGTTTCGCACTAATCCCTAATCCCCAATCCCTAATCCCTCTAAATTGCGCCTTCGCCGGATTCGCCGGTGCGGATCCGCACCACGTCGACCAGGCTGGTGACGAACATCTTGCCGTCGCCCACCTGGCCCGTCTGCGCCGACCGCATGATCGTGTCCAGCACGGTCTGCACCTTGGCGTCGCTCACCACGACCTCGATCTTGATCTTGGGGACGAAATCGACCGCGTATTCGGTGCCGCGGTACATCTCCGTATGCCCCTTCTGGCGGCCAAAACCGCGGACCTCGGTGATGGTCATCCCGGCGATGCCCTGCTCGGTCAAGGCGTTCTTGACGTCTTCGAGCTTGAAATGCCGGATGATTGCTTCCACCTTCTTCATCGCAGGCTCCTTGATCTGTGCTGGGCCTTTTCGGCCGTGCCGCCGGCGGCGAAACTTCTACATCAGTCTAACCCGTGCCACCGCCCCTGTCCAGGGAAGGATGAAGGATAAAGGATCAAGGATGAAACCGCGAACCGGGCACCTGTGAAACCGCAAGCGTGGCACCGCGCAACCGCCGGGATAAACCCGGCGGCTCGCCGTTTATCCTTCATCCTTCCTCCTTCCTCCTTATATGAATATGTACCCTTCTTCGCCCTGCTGGCTGAAGTCCAGGCCCTCGATCTCGGCCTCGCGCGAGACCCGCAGGCCCATGGTCGCGTCGAGCACCTTCAAGAGGATCAGCGTGCCCACGATCGCCAGCACCCAGGTGATGGCCACGGCCACCAACTGGGCCTTCCACACCTGGCCGCCCTCGATCAGCCCCAGTACCTTGTCGCCGGTGAGATCGAAGGTGGCCCCGGTCGCCCGCGTGGCAAACACCCCGGTGAGAATGGCTCCCAACGTCCCGCCCATGCCGTGCACGCCGAAGACGTCCAGCGCATCGTCATACTTGAACCGCGACTTCAGCGCCGTGCAGGCCAGGTAGCAGACCACTCCCACCGCCACGCCCATCAGCAGGGCCCAGCGGGGCGTGACGAAGCCGGAGGCGGGGGTAATGCAGACCAGGCCGGCCACCACGCCGGAGCAGGCGCCCAGGATGGTCGGCTTGCCCCGGAAGATCCATTCCATGGCCGCCCAGGTCAGCCCCCCGGCGGCCGCGGCCAGGTGCGTGGCCGCAAAGGCGCTGGAAGCCAGGCCGTCGGCCTTCAGGGCGCTGCCGGCGTTGAAGCCGAACCAGCCCACCCAGAGCATCGTGGCCCCGATGGCCGTATAAGTCAGGTTGTGCGGCGGCATCGGCTCGCTGCCGTAGCCCAGCCGCTTGCCCAGCAAAATGGCGCAGACCAACGCCGACACTCCGGAGCTGATGTGGACCACCGTGCCGCCGGCGAAGTCCAAGGCCCCGCCGCAAAAAATCCCGTGGGCATTGTCGCTGCCGTAATTCAACACGCCGCCGGGGCCCCAGACCCAATGGGCCAGCGGGCAGTAAATCAGCGTCCCCCACAGGATCATGAAGACCACCATGGTGCTGAACTTCATCCGCTCGGCGAACGCCCCGCAAATCAACGCCGGCGTAATGACAAAGAACATCCCCTGGAAGAGCATGTGGGTGAGCACCGGAATCTTGCCGATGCTCTTGTCGCACATGGGAATGTCGAAGTGGCCCGGTTGGCCGTTGGCGCCCGGCACCCACGTCGCCTCGGCCTTGTTCATCAGCAGATACTTGCCGTCGCCGATCCAGCCGTTCCCCTCGCCGAAGGCGAGCGAGTAGCCGTAGATGGCCCAGATCACGCTCAGCAGGCACATCAGGAAGACGCACTGCATCATGACGCTCAGCACGTTCTTCTTCCGCACCAGGCCGCAGTAGAAAAGGGCCAAGCCCGGACCGGTCATCATCAGCACCAGCGCCGAGGAGGTGAGCATCCAGGCGTTGTCGCCCTTATCGACCGTGGGGGTCGCGGCGGGGGCCGCCGCTGGGCCGGGCGTTTGGGCCGCCGAGGGCGCGCCGGCCGCAAGCCAGACCATCATGGCACACAGACCGATCGCCCAGCACCGTCGTACGCTTCGCCCTACCTTCATGGCAGCGACCACCTTTCCCCTCGGGGACTTGAGAATGTCTGAGACATGGCACAGTTTGGTCGCTTCTTAGCAATCACCATGCCAATGCGGCAGTCAGCCGTGGGACGGATGGGTGCAATCCGTTGTCACTGAGCGTGTTATGGCGAGCCGCCATCCGCAAGAAAGGGCCCCAAATAGCGTCGTTCGTCCGGCGTGTGCATAGTTCTTAGGCACGCCATGAGCGGCAACCGGGCAATTTTGTCACCTTGCGGCGGGTGCCAGGGGTGGCTTGTCCACCCGTGTTGTTGCACTGCTGGACAAGCCAGCAGTGGCACACAGGATGCCGGCGGGCGAAGGGGTGCCCCCGTCACTCCGCCTCCAGCACCTCGATCTTCAACCGGCCCACGACCTGCGCCGCGGGCAGACAGGCGAGATAGGCCGAGACGCCCTCCAGGGCGCTCTGCCCCTGCTTGAGGTGGGCGGCGCCGATGCCGCCGTCGCCCAGGGTGGCGTCCAGGGGGATCCAGCGGCCGTCGATGTAGACCTCGGTCCACATGTGGCCGCCAAAGGCGCCGTTGAGATAGACCAGGCCGATGGCCACGCGGGCGGGAATGCCGCGGGCGCGGGCCAACGCCGCCAGGTAGATGGCGTGCTCTTTGCAGTCGCCCTTGCGGGCGCGGGCCACGTCGGCGGCAGTCGAGAAGGCGTCGTTGAAGGTGGTCTGCAGGACGCGATGCACGTACCGCTCCAGCGCCACGGCCACTTTCCAGGGGTCGGTTTCCGTGCCCGCCGCTTCCTTGGCATCGGCGACGATCTTGGGGTCGTCGCTCTGGATGAAGTTGTTCGGTTGCCGGGCGGCGGCCGTGGGCGGATCGGCGGCCGCCTTGGGGTTGCCGTCCTTGCGGCCGGGGCGAATGGCCCAGACGGTGATCTCGGCCGTGTGCGGCCCGGTGGATTTGACCTCCTGCGACGGCCCGCTGACGAAAACCGTGGCCGGATCACCCCCCTCCAACTCGACGCGGTAGCGGACCCGCCGCGTCTGGTGGGCCCCAGAGAGCGGCCGGCTGAGCTTCACCAACTCATCCTTGCTGAGGTCGAAGGTCGGCGGGGCCGTCTCGGACAGGGCGACTTCCTTCGGGACCCGGAAGGCCTCCAAATCCATGGGCTCCCGGTCTTTCAGCACCACGCCCCCCCCGTCCGTCCACAGCGTGCCCGTCATGGTCCCGCCGCCGGGCAGCCGCGTCACGCTGTCGATCCGCAGCAGATCGAACTTGCCGGCCGGCAGTTTGACCTGCTCCTTGTTCCGCGCGGTCAGATCCACCTGGACTACTTGGTTGGCAAGGCCCATCAGGCAGTGGATGGTCCGCTGTTCACCCGCTTTCATGGGCCGCCGCAACAAGGACTGTTCGACGGCGAAAAACCCGCCCTCGTCGGCCGGCCAGGGGATCGACGACGAAATGGTCTTGCCGGAGGTGGTGGTTTGGATTTCCAGGCGGTCGCCCCGCACCTGGCCGCTCGTGCGCAGCGGCGCCGGGCCCTGGCGGACTTCGCTCTGAAAGTCCAGCAGCCGGCCGGCCGGCGTCTCGGTGGAGGAAAGCTCCATGTCCATCGTGGTGGTCTGGCCGAATCGCTTGACGGCCGCGTGGGTGATCTGCCGCTCCACGACCACCTGGCGGCCGTCCTTGGTGGCGTGGTGGATCGTCGTTTCCTGGTAGCCCACCCGCACCCCCTTGATGGTACAGACGGACCATTCGTCCTCGTCGGCGATCGCCGCGGCGGCGGTGTTGGCCGGGGGCGGGCTGGATTGGGCCCTTGCGTAGCCGGCGTCGAAGAGCAGGGCCGCCAGGGCGATGGCCACCCAGCGGCAGAAGACAACGGAGCGCATCTTGGCAGTCATGGGAAACCCCTCTTGAGACGTTTTTCATTGTCCCCCGCGGGAGAAGAAGCGTCAAGTCGCCGCCCGCCGCCCCGCCGTTCCCGCCGGACGCCGCCGGCGGGCGTGGAGAGGGAATCTCCGCCCCTAAATCCCTAAATCCCTAAATCCCCCCTTCCCCTTCCCCCCTTCCTACCTACTTTCCACAGCGACTCATCTTGGCAGAATTCGCCGCCGATGCTATAGTCCCGCCCTCGCGCTCGTCCCTAGTCTCCGAAATTCCTTGCATCCCACGGGCGAACTCGACGGATGGACGTTGTTTCCGGCCCCCGGCTGCTGCCGCTGCTGCTCTGCGCCCTGGTCGTCGCGGCCGGCTGCGCAACGGTCAAGACGGACGCTCCGGGCGCGTTCTCGGGCATTATCGCGCCGACGCAGCGGATCGCGGACCTGCGGGAGTTGGCCGCCACCGCGGCGACGAAGAACGCCACCGAGAAGCAGATGATCTCGCAGCAGTTGGCCGCCGACATCAAGCACGAGACCGATCCGCTGATTCGGGCCCAGATCGTGCGCACCTTGGGCGAATATCCGGGCCCGGTTTCCGACACGGTCCTCGGCAAGGCGGTGAGCGATCCGGACAACGACGTGCGGACGGCGGCCTGCGAGTCGTGGGGCAAGCGGGGTACCGCCGCGGCGGCCACCGCTCTGGCTGGGGTCCTCAACGGCGACGTCGACCACGACGTCCGCCTGGCGGCCGCCCGCAGCCTGGGCCAGTCGCACGAGCAAATCGCCGTGATCGCCCTGGGCGGCGCCTTGGAAGACAAGGACCCCGCCATGCAATATCGGGCCGTGACGTCGCTCCGCCAGGTCACCGGCCAGGACCTGGGCAACGACGTGAACAAGTGGCGGGAGTACGCCAAGGCCAACAACCTCCATCCGGCCAAGCCCGAGCCTTCCCTGGCCGAGCGGATTTGGCACCCGTTCTAGAGCCCTGGGCCGAGATTTTCGTACGCCTTGCGCGCTCTTTTCTAATCCCCAATCCCTAAGAGGCCGTGAATCTTTCGGTAAACAAGAAAACCTTCTTGCCCGCCAGGGGTTTCATACATATCTTGTGTAGTTTTGTCGGCCAGGGCAGCCGGAGGACGGGCAATGGATCGGGATGGTTTGT
>JBKQVT010000136.1:0-15659 GCA_052139835.1 Thermoguttaceae bacterium | reverse complement strand
CACCGTCCCCTCGCTGCACTGCTGGGCAAGCCAGCAGTGGCACCCTGCGCCCGTGCCGCCAAACCGCCGGGATAAACCCGGCGGCTCGCCTTTCTTCCTTCCCCCTTCCGCCCTCCGCCCTCCCCCTTTCCGCCCAGAATTGGCCTGGAACCAGGGGACGATTTTTGGGAGACTGCCCCGTCGCTCGGCCACCCCGCGGAGCCGTTTCATGCCCAAACACCTCCTCGCCCATCCCCGCACCATCGTGGTCTGCCTGGGCGGTTGCCTGCTCCTGGCAACCTCTTGGACCAGGGTGTCGGGCTGGCTGACGCCGCTGCTGGTGACCTGGCTGACCGCGACGGTTTATACGGCGGGGCTGGCGCTGATTCTGGTGGCCTTCGGCTACTGCTATCGGCCCGCCGCTTGGCTGCGGACCCTGGCCCAATGCGCCGTGGTGGCAGCGGTCGCCCTGGCGCTGGCCGCCGTGGTAATCGCCTGGCGCGAGCAGAGGGCCCCGTCCGATCCCCTGCCCGCCGCCGCCATCAGGCAAGGAGTCAGAAATTAGGAGTTAGAAGTTAGGAGATAGAATCGCCGGGCGCTCGGCCGTCAATGCTTCCAACTTCTAACTCCTAACTCCTAGATTCTTGACCTACTCTCCGTTGCGGTCGGGCTTGTAGGAGCGGCCGGCCAGGCTGGGCTCGAAGTCGGGCCGGCCGGCCAGGCGGGCGATGGCGCGGAGGAATTCCAACGTCAGCTCGTCGAGGACTTCGCGCTCGTTTTCCCGGCCGTAATAAGGGGAAATGTCGATCGGCGGGCCGATCACCAGCCGCACGCGGGCCGGCATGAGCAGGGCGCCGAGCATGGTGCCGTCGTAAGGGGCCCCCTCGCAATAGCAGGGGACCACCGGGACGCGGGCCTTCAGGGCGATCAAGGCCACTCCGGGCCGGCCCGGCATCAGCAACGCCTCGCTGACGTTGATGCGGCCCTCGGGAAAGAGCGCCACCAGCTCGCCCCCTTCCGCCAAGCGGATGGCCAGCTTGGTGGCGGCGGTGTCGATGCCGCCGCGGCTGACGGGAATGGCCTGGGTGGCGCGAAAGAACCAGGCCAGCAGCGGATGCTCGCAATATTCCTTGGCCACCATCCAGTGGACCACGCGTTGGCCGGTGGCCACCTGGATGAACGACGGATCGACCGGACTGCGATGATTGCAGATGACCAGTGCGCCTTGGCCGGCGGGGATGGGCATGGCCCCGCGGACTTCCAACCGCCAGAGGATCCGCGTCAACAGGTAATTCAAGCCGTAGAGCGCCGCCTGGAGGGCCGTCAGCGGCGAGCGCCGCGCCCGGACCACGCCCAGGGCCGCCACGGCCAGCCCCAGCGCCGCCAGCAGGGCGGTCGCCAGCACGTCGATGTCAAAGGATGAAAGCATGAAAACCTGCTGGGCGGCGGGCGTCGGGAGGGCAAAATTTCGTGCCATGGCTGTGTCAGCCGTGCCGCAATTAACGAAGATTACCCAGCTTCAGCACGGCTGACACAGCCGTGGCACACGCCGATTCCTTACCCCGCCAGCCGCCGGAGGCGGTTGGTCGAGTCTGCCGGGACCGCCTTTTCGGCCCGATAGCGGAATTGCATCAGGTAGGCGTCTTCGGGCGTGTCGTCGTAGTAGCCG
This sequence comes from Thermoguttaceae bacterium, assembly GCA_052139835.1. Classification (GTDB taxonomy): domain Bacteria; phylum Planctomycetota; class Planctomycetia; order Pirellulales; family Thermoguttaceae; genus JBKQVT01. The sequence continues at coordinate 14,011 of JBKQVT010000136.1, read as the reverse complement.
CGGAGGATGGAGACCGCGCGGAAGCCGTTTTCGCGGAAGAACAGTTGGGCCGCCAGGTTGGTCTCGCGGATCTCCAGCACGACGCGGTTGCGCTGCTGGGCGGAAAGCTTGGCGATCAGCTTGGCGATCAGTTGGCTGCCCACGCCGCGGCGCTGGTAGTCGGCGGCAACGGCGAAGTTCAGCACGTGGATGCGGCTCTTGAGCAACTCGTAGATCATGAAGCCGACGACGTGGTCCTCGTGCTCGGCCACCATGCCGATACAATTGCGCTGCCGCAGGCAGCGGATGAAGTCCTCGTCGATCCAGGGAAACTCGAAGTCCTGCCGCTCGATCTCCAGAACGTCCGGCATGTCGCGGCGAATCATCCAGCGAATGTGGACGCGGACTTCCTGCTTCTGGTCGGAATGCATGGTGGGCCTCCTTCCTTGTCGGCCTGCCACGGACTGGCGACGGCGCCGCGGCATGCATGTCGATGGCGGACGCTTCATGAGGCGTCCGGCAGTTCAGCGGGCGGCGGCTTCGCCAGGGGCAAAACGCAGCCGTCCGCGCTGCTTCCCGATGGGGCGATACGGTATCACAAGCGGCCAATTTCGCCAAGACGAACTCGGCGAGTTTTCCCACCGACGCCAGCCGAGTGGGGCGGGCATGGCCCACCGGCGGTCTGCATGGCGGGCCATGCCCATCCTACGGCTGCTACCCACCGTGAACACGGGTCCACTGCTAGCACTCGCCCGGCTTGGGCGACGGCGTAAACTGCGCCAAATCCTCAATCCCCAACGCCTTCTCCAATTCGGCCACCTCGCCCACGATCCGCTCGAAGCCGTTCTTGCCGAATAGCTCCTGCTCGCGATCCTCGAAGCGGTCGCCCATCGCGTCGTACTCCTTGGCCGTCATGATCCCGTGCAGGGTGGGCAGCAGCACCGTGTCCTCGCGGGCGGCGTGGGGGCGATACATGCGGATGAACAGGTGCAGATTCTCGCGCAATGGTTCGGCGGCCTTCCCCGCGGGCAGCACGGCGGCCTCCGTGGCCTCGAGGATGTGGTTCGTCAGCCGCCGGCCGGCGTCGTGCTGCTTCTGCAAGATCTTTGTCAGATCCACCAGCTTGCCGGCCTTTACCAGCCGCGGGAAGACGTGGTCCTCTTCCTGGCGTTCGTGATAGTCTTCGATGAAATGGCGGATGAGTTGGGTGGCATGGCTGAGCAACTCCGGCTTGACGGTTTTGGCCTCCGCGATCCGCCGGTCCACTTCCTCGTAGACCAGCAGCAGGCGTCGCAAGACGCCGTGTTCGCGCATCAGGTCTTCGGCGGGCGAGACGTCCTCGGCCGTGTTCGCCGCCCGGTTTTCGGCGGGTTCGTCGGCCCGCACCACGCCGGCCGCCAGCAGGCCGCCGGCGGCGGCCGTGCCCGCCCAGAGGAACTGGCGCCGCGTTTGGTTCTCTGGAAAGCCCATCGCGTTTTCTCCTGTTTCTTGGAATTGGATCGCCCCTAGCAATGTAGCCGGTTCGTCGCATTCGGCAAGCCCGCCGCCGGGGTGAAACACCCCTGCTCGTCTGCCCGGAACCGTGGTAAAATGATTGTTTTGCACCATCCTCCCCGAGGCCCCGGCCGCCGTGAGCGTTTCAAAGACTTTCCAGCGACGCGTCGCCGTGATTGGCGGGGGAATTGCCGGGCTGGCGGCCGCCCATAGGGTTGCCGAGTTGGCCCCGGAGTGCAGGCTGACGCTGCTGGAGGCCGGGCCGCGGCCCGGCGGCGTGCTGTCAACCGTCCGGCAGGATGGGTTTCAGGTCGAGCAGAGCGCCGACAACTTCATCACCACGATCCCCTGGGGGCTGGAACTGTGCCGGCGGTTGGGACTGGGCGATCAGCTCATCCAAACCAACCCGGCGTGCCGGCGGACGTTCGTGGTCCGCAGCGGCCGGCTCTATCGCCTGCCCGACGGCTTCCTGATGATGGCTCCGACGCGGCTCTGGCCGCTGGCCGTCACGCCGATCCTCAGCCCGCTGGGGAAATTGCGGGCGGCCTGGGAATACTTCATTCCGCCGCGAAAGGACGATGGCGACGAGAGCATGGCCGCCTTTGTCCGCCGCCGGCTGGGGCGGGAGGCCTTCGATCGGCTGGTCGAGCCGCTGGTGGCGGCGGTCTATGCCGCCGACATGGAGAAACTCAGCGTCGCCGCCACGCTTCCGCGTTTTCGCGACATGGAGCGGGAGCATGGCAGCTTGATCCGGGCGATGCGGCGGCAGCGGAAACAACCGGCTGCCAGCACAGAGGGGGACAGTCCCATTTTCGTAAAACGAAAATCGGGACAGTCCCCGAGCGAGAGCGGCGCCCGCTACAGCATGTTCGTTACGTTGCGCGAGGGTTTGAGCAGCTTGGTCGAGGCCTTGGCGGCCCGCTTGCCCCCCGGCGCGCTGCGGCTGGACTCGCGGGTGGAGCGGATCGAGCGGCAGGGAGACGCCTGGCGGGTTTTCATGCCCAACGCGGCTGGGGGCGAGTGGGCCGAGTTCGACGGCTTGATTTTGGCCACCCCCAGCTACGAGGTCGCTCGGCTGCTGGCGCCGGTAGACGAGGAGTTGGGCCGCGATCTGGGCCGGATCGAGCACTCGGGCACGGCGATCGTCTCGCTGGGCTTCGACCGCCGGCAGATCGCGCATCCCCTGGACGGGATGGGAGTGGTGGTGCCGGCGGTGGAAGAGAGCCCCATCCTGGCGTGCAGCTTTAGCAGTCAAAAGTACCCGCACCGGGCCCCGGAAGGGAAGGTCTTGCTGCGGGTGTTCGTGGGCGGGGCGCGACGGCCGGAGCTGGCCGAGATGCCCGACGAGCCGCTCCGTGGGCTGGTGCTCGACCATACCGCGAGGCTCTTGGGGATCGAGGGCGAGCCGATCTATTGCGACGTGGCCCATTGGCCGCGGACCATGCCGCAGTATCACGTCGGGCACAAGGAGTTGGTCTCGGCCATCGAGGCCCGCGCCGGTGCCCTGCCCCACCTGGAGCTTGCCGGCAACGCCTATCACGGCATTGGCATTCCCGACTGCATTCACGGTGGCGAGTTGGCAGCCCAACGGCTGTTGGCAGGTCTGGCGGCCGGCGGCTAGTGACGACTGACGACCGGAGCGAGCCGCGGGGTTTATCCCCGCGGTGGGGTGGCATTGCCGGAAAACGCTGCTTGGGGGCGCCACCCATCCGCCGGGATAAACCCGGCGGCTCGCTGGCGTGGAATAAACCCGGGTGGCTCGCTCGATTTCTGCGCGCCATTCTGGCGTCACTTGCCCAAATCTCGGGCATTCCGCGCCAATATTGTCCCGCTAATGCGGCGTTGGCACATCGCTTGCATTGAGAGCGGCGGGGTGATACCCTGCGCCAAGCACTGGAGACGCCCCCTACTCCGTGAAGGACCTTCGACATGACCACCCAAGCAGCCTGGGTGTTGATGGCCGGTTTCCTGGCGATGTTTACGCACCTCGGCTTTGCGCTGGCGGAGACGGGGTTGTGCCGGGCGAAGAACGCCGTCCACACGATGAGCATGAACCTCATGGTCTACGCCTTGGCGTGCCTGGCGTTTTGGGGCTATGGCTTCGCGTTGGGTTGGGGCAACTGCGGCTGCGGCCCGGCCGGCGCCGCCCCCTACGCCGCGCTGGGCGAGGGGACGACCGCGCTGGATGCCGGCCTGGGCATCGGGACCGCGCGGGCCCCGGTCTCAACTCAAGGGGACAGTCCCATTTTCGGGCCGACGCTCCGCGTCTCCGCCCGAAAATCGGGACAGTCCCCCGGCGGCTACCGCTACGGGCTGCTGGGCCTGAAGGGATTCTTCTTGGCGGGGATCGACAGCAGCAGCCTTTTGACGCTCTTCTTCTTCATGGCGGTGGCGATGAGCGTTTCCGCCACGATCCCCACCGGGACCCTGAGCGAACGCTGGGCATGGCGGAACTTCTGCCTCTATGGCCTCTGGTTCGTGCTCCCCTACTGCGTATATGCCAACTGGGTCTGGGGCGGCGGTTGGCTGGCCCAGATGGGTGTCAACTGGCATCTAGGCCACGGCGCGGTGGATTTTGCCGGCTCGGGCGTGGTGCACGCCTTGGGCGGCGTGGTGGCCTGTGCCGGCGCTCTCGTCATGGGGCCGCGGCTGGGCAAATATCAGCGCGGCCGCCCGCAACCGCTGCCCGGCCACCACGTGGCCATGACCGTGGCCGGCACGCTGGTCTTGGCCGTGGGATGGTTCGGCCTGAACGCCGGTCTTGCCCTCTTGGCCGGCAGCGGGGAGCTGAGCCTGGTGGTGGTCAACACCGTGCTGGCCAGCGTGGCCGGGGCCGTGGCCGCCATGCTCACGCTCTACGCCAAGCGCATGAAGCCCGACCCCACGATGATGTGCAACGGCCTGCTGGCCGGGCTGGTGGCCGTCAGCGCGTCGTGCGGGCTGGTCGAGAGCCGGCTGGCCGTGGTGATCGGCGCCGTGGCCGGCGTCTTGGTGGTGCTGAGCGTGCTGTTCTGGGAGAAGCGCGGCATCGACGACCCGGTGGGCGCCATTTCCATCCACGGGGTTTGCGGCATCTGGGGCCTCGTGGCCCTGGGCCTGTTTGCCGACGGGCGGCACGGGGCGAACTTCAACGGCGTGGCCGGCGAGGTCCGCGGCCTCTTCTTCGGCGACGCCGGCCAACTAGCCGCCCAGTTGATCGCCGTGACCGTGGTGCTGGTCTTCGGCTTTGCCGCGGCCTATGCCGGCTTCAAGTTCAGCAGCCTGGCGGCGCCGTTGCGCGTCAGCCGCGACAACGAGTTGGAGGGGCTGGACGGCCCGGAGATGGGGGCCCTGGGCTATCCCGACTTCACGGTCACGACCCGCTATTGAATCACTTCCCTGCGCGGCGGCGGCGCCAGACGAGCGCCAGTCCGGCCAATCCGCCGGCGGCCAGCAGCGACAGCGTGCCCGGTTCGGGGACCACCATGACGCCGCTGGTGATCAAGTCCGTGCCGTTCATTCCGTAAACCCAGGAGTTCGTGGTGCCGGTCGGCGAGTAGAATTCCTCCAGGCCTGGAGAAATGAAATACATCGTATTCTTGTCCAGCGGGGAGTCGAAGGTGAAGTTGAACACGCCGGTCGCCGGGTCAGAGGCGGCCCAGCCGCTGTCGACCGCGTCGACCAACGTCGCGTCATAGATGTAGCCGAGCGGGTCGGCGCTGGAGGCGACCTTGTAGGCGAACAGATCGACGGAGTAGGAAGTGCTGGGGTTATAGACCTGAATCTCCTGGAACTGATTCAGGCCGTTGGGATTGCCGGTGGAACTTTGCAGGACGTTAATCAAGAAGCCTTTGTCCTCCAAGGCAGTCGGGGCCACGCCCCACTTGCCATTGGTGTAATAGGTATTGCTGCCGGAGCTGTTCATGAACTGTGCCAGGGTTCCGGTCCAGGGCACTTCCACATTGCAATAACCCCAGGCGTATTGGTTCGGGAAGGCCGTGGCGCCGTTGGCACTGGCGCGAAAGGTCGCCGAGTTGAGGCCGACGCTGAACTGATCGAAGGTGTAAACGTTTTGGTTGACGGTCTGGCTGTTGGGGTTGCTGGTGAAGAATTGGCCCCAGGCACCGCTGTTATCTTCATAATCGCTCACCGCCCCGCTGGACCCGCTGGCGTAGGCGTCGGTATTCCAATAGAACGAGTTCGAGTTGGCCTTGTAATTTGCCGGGATGGTATAGTTGATCGTGGCGACCCCATCGCTGAAGGTGCCGGAGCCGAAAGTCGCCTCGGTCGATCCGACAACATTGGCCGTGTAGTATCCCCAGATGACGGCCGTGGCCCCGTTTTGGGAATAGGGTGAATCGATCGTGATCGTGCCTGTCGAGCCGGGCGTGACGTCGGCCCGGACCGTGCCTGCAAAGGCCACTACGAGCAGCATCGCGCCAAGAGCGGCGATTTTCAGGCAACGGAGGGCGGATGACGAACGATTCATGTTTCTCCCCTTGTGTGGTGTCATTCCCGAGCGATAAGACGCTCACTGCGGGGGCCAACTTCCCATACCGCCGGGAAGATCCGCCCACCCCAGTGAAACGACTTTCCTTTTCGCGTATTCCTTTATTGTGCAGGAATCTACCATTTTGTCTGTGGCCGCGTGGGGCTGCTCTGGGGCCGCTCTGGGGATCCTGGCCGCCGGCTAGGGTGGGGGAGCGGGGAGAAGTGCCGCAAGAGATCAAGCGTTCGGATCAGGCGGCGCGACGGATCCCGTCTTCCGCCGGGGCGTCCGGCGGCAGGGCGGCGGGGACGCGGTCGACATAACGCCAGCAAATGCCCGTCCCGGTGCCATCGCCGGAGAAGTGCAGCAATTTGTGCTGCTGGCGGCCATTGAGCCGCTTGATCGTGTCATGCAGGCGGCACTTGGGGTCCTGGTCGTCCCTAGGGGGGAGGGGATCGTCGATCCGCCGCGGCCAGCCTTCTTCCTGGAAGGCCCCCAGGATCGCTTCCTGGGTGGGCGAGGGGAGCCGATAATCCTTGACCAGCAGCACGCCGACGCGGAGCACCCGGCGCCAGCCGTCCCAGCAGGGCGCGGCCGGGAGGCCGACGTCATCGTCTCGGGCGACGCCGTTGGGCAAGCCGCCGGCCGGCTGCTGCAGCACCCGCGCGGCGAACAGCGCCCCGGCGTCGGTGAGGATGAAGCACGTGCGTTTTGGCCGAACGAGATTGTGGCAGGGACGGAACTTCCGCGTCCGGTCGCGCGGGGTCGTCACTTCATTGGCCGGGTCTACGTAGCCCTTTTGCCACAGCCAGCGGAGCAGGTTCGTGCTCACGCCCAGGGCAAGGAGTCTTTCCCTTTCGACGGCGAAGAGCCAGGGCGTGGCCTGCCGCTCCTTCGCGTAGGCGTAGGCCTCGGCAAGTTGCGCCAGCGCAGCGCGCAGGGCGGCATCGCGATCCGGAGCCGGCAACGGGAGCCCTACACTGAAGTTTGTCGTCATTATCGCAGGCGAACTTCCCAAGGCGGCCGCGGTGGAGCAAGCCCCCCCACCGCCTTAGCAACCAGTATCGCACAAAATGGCGGTCGTTGTCAATGATTTGACAGCAAATACCACCCATAATAGTGGGCCTCCACGCCCACCAGGCAGCCGCGTAAGGATGAAGGATGAAAGGCGGGATTCCTCGACGATTTGCTTCATCCTTCATCCTTTATCCTTATACCACCTAGTGGTGGAGGTAATGCGTCACCAGCCAGAGGATCAGCACCGCCAGCACGGGCACCAGCAGCAGCAGCACATAGCGGAGCCACCGCCAGCGGCTTCGCCAGGGCACCTGCGGACGCAGGCGGTCGCAACGCCCGGTGAGCTTGACCGTCTCCGGGGCGAGCAGTTCGGCCTGCATTTCCGCCGCCCGCGCATAGCGATCGTAGGGCTTCTGCGCCATGGCGTGGAGCACGATCTCCTCGATCTGGGGCGAGATCTCGGGGTTGATCTTCCGCGGGGCCACGGGGTCGCCCATGAGGCGGGCATTCATGATGGCGTAGGGGTTGGTGCCCTCGAAGGGGACTTCGCCGGTGATCATCTCGTAGAGCATCGCGCCGAGGCTGTAGATGTCGGTGCGGGCGTCGCCGCGGCGGCCTTTGACCTGTTCGGGGGCCATGTAGTCGGGCGTGCCCAGGGCCGCGGAGAAACCGGCGAAGGTCAGCCGCCGCGCCGCCAGCGACTTGGCGATGCCGAAATCCATGATGCGGATGCTGCCGTCGTCGCAGAGCATGACGTTTTCCGGCTTCAGGTCACGGTGGATGATGTCCTGGCGGTGCAGGTATTCCAGGCCCTCGCAGATGCGGGCGGCGATGCTGGCGGCGTCGGCCACCGGCAGCCGGCCCATGCTCCGCAGCACCTGCCGCAGCGTCTGGCCCTTGAGAAACTCCATCACGATGTAGGGCCGGCTCTTCTCCTCCTCGACGGCCAGCACGTGGAGGATGCAGGGGTGGTTCAGCCGCTTGCCGATCTCCTCTTCCCGCTGAAAACGCGAGTAGAAACCGGGGTCGCTCTCGAATTGCAGGAAGGGCACCTTGATGGCCACAATCTGCCCGGTCTTCAGGTCCTTGGCCTTGAAGATCGAGGCCATGCCGCTGCGGCTGACCACCTCGCTGATGTGGAAGCGCTCGTCCAGCACCTGGCCCACTTCCAGCTCGTGGCTGCTGGGCATGTCCGGCTCATGGTAGATGGGCAGTCCGCGATAATAGCGGATCTGTTCCACGCGCTGGATCTCGACCACTTGCACGGAGAGGTTGTCGTCGGTGCCGCGTTTCTCGGCCAGCTCGACCAGGCGGCGGCAGGCCTCGGCGGGCGGATCGTGCAGGACGATCTCGCACATTTCCGCCTCGCTCAGACATGTGTACATGCCGTCGGAGCATTGCACCAGGCGGTCGCCGCGATTGACCTGGGCGGAGTGGTAATCGACCTGGACCATCGGTTCCCGGCCCACGCTGCGGGTGAGCATGCAGCGCATCTGGCTGGCGGCGGCGTCATGCTCGGAGATCAGCCCGAGTTTGACCTGCAAGGCGGCATAGGAGTGGTCGGCCGTCAGCCGCGTCATGCGGCCCTCTTGGACGAGGTAGGCGCGGCAGTCGCCCACGTGCCCGATGGTGACCTCGTCGTTGCGCAGCACGGCGACGGTCAGCGTGGTGGCCATGCGTCCCTGGGTGCGCTGCTGCATGCCCTGGTCGTAGACGGCCAGGTTGGCGGCGGTGAACATCTGCCAGAGGGCCTGGCGGGGCGAGGTCCCCGGCTTGGCCTCGCGGAACTTCTGCAAGGCGGTGTCCACCGCCAGGCGGCTGGCCAGATCCCCTTGGCCCTGGCCTCCCACGCCGTCGGCCAGCAGGACCACCGCCCCGCGGGTCCGCTGCTCCTCGGCGTCTTCCGGCTGCCAGAAGCCGACGCTGTCTTCGTTCTTGGTCCGCACCGGCCCTATCGAGGACAATTCGGCATAGACCAGCTCCATGACGGGGCTCCCGCGGCAACTGCTGACAGGACCGCTTTACACGCACGCTCGATTCTAGCTCAGGTGGGGACGGAAGAAAAGGCGGCTTCATTGGCAGTCCCGTGGCAGCCACAAAATGACCGCTTACCGGGCATCCAATGCTTAGAATCAAGGCACCGCAAACAAATTCGCGCCATCCGTCCGCGCAGTTGCCATAAATGGTTTCTCCAACGGAAGGTCGCAGATCTGTAGGGTGGGTCGAGCGCAGCGAGCCCCACCATTGGTTTTTCGCGGGTTTGGTGGGGCTCGCGACCACGCTTCGCGTGGTGCCCCTCGACCCACCCTACAGATGCTTCCGCAACAGAACGTATCTTGTGAGCAAGGGTTGCCGGGCAGGGACCCGACACAAGTGGCACACTCTTTGCTAGCACATTGAACCAGTTCAAGCCTGCCACGGCCCCAGATCGCTTGCGATTTGGCCAGGGTGGTTGCTTGCGCGGAGAGACGCGCGTCTCGTTGCGATCAGCGTATGGCTCGTCCCCAGCGATCGGTCTTGGCCGGTCGCCGCCGGGTCCCCTGCCACTTTGCCCTGACAAAAACGAGGTGTCTGGATGTCTTCCGATCCGCAGCAACCCCAAATGAAGAAGACCTTGGGCCTGACCGGCCTGACGATGAACGCCATGGCGTTGATCGCGCCGGGGGCCTTCCTCTGGCTGACCTTCGCGCAGCAATGTCAGTACGGCCAGCCCATGGCCGGCTGCGCGGTGTGGTTCGGCATCGTGGTGGCCCTGGTGTTGTGCTTCGCCACGGCCATCGCCTACGCCGAACTCTCGAAGCTCTATCCCGGCGCCGGCTCGTCGTATTTCTTCGCCGAGCAGGCGTTTCTCTCCAAGACGCGGGCCTTCCGCTTCGCCCGCCTGGCCAAGTACATCGTCGGCTGGGCCAGCCACATGTATTACTGGGTTTATCCGGGGGTGATGGTGGGCGTGACCGCCATCCTCGTCGGCTACCTGGCCGGCCAACTCATGCCGGACACGTTCAACAACACCATCAACAGCCCCACGTTGATGATCGGCTTCTGCGTGCTGTTTTCCTTCGGGGTCGCCTATATCGCCTACCGCGGCGTCAACGGGACCACCGGCGTGAACGTGGCCGTCAACGTGATCCAGATCGCCGCGCTGCTCCTGTTTTCGTTCATCGCCATCGGCTACCGGATGAGCCACCAGAACGGCGTCCAGGCCTACCAGCTCGACCCGGACGGCAACGCCGTCAACAACGTGCTGGCAATGGACAAGGACGGCAAGCCCATCAAGGACGAAAAGACCGGCCAGTACAGGTTCGAGCAGGAGAAGGGCAAAGCCAAGCCGTTTCTCCTGGAGTACAACGCCACCGGCATTACCCAGGAGCCGGTCGACAAGGACAAGCCCAACGGCGAGAAACAGGACACCTTCCAGTACCACACCTCGGCCCTGTCGGTCATCAAGCCGCACGGCTTCAGCTACGCGATCATCCAGGCGTGCATCGCCATCCTGATCCTGGTGGGATTCGAGTCGGTCACCTCCCTGGGCGAGGAGGCGAAGAACGCCAAGCGCGACATCCCCCGCGCCGTGCTGCTGTCGCTATTTATTCAAGGGGTGGTCTGCTATTTGATCGAGTATTTCGCCGCCGGCTACTTTCTCAATCCCGGCTACACGTCGGCGGGCAATGCGGCCAGCTCCAGCGCCCCGATCGGCGACATGATGGTCCTGGCCGGCACTCCGGTCTTCGGCAGCCCGACGGCCGGCTGGTGGTTCATGTTCGGCGAGGCCGTCACGGTGTTCCTCGCCCTGATCGGCACTACCTTGTCGTGCATCACCACCGGCGCGCGGGTGACGTATGCCATGGGCCGCGACGACGAGGTCCCCTCGCACTTCGGCCTGTTGCACGGCCGCAACCTCACGCCGCACCGGGCCATTTGGACCTTGGCCGCCATTTCGGCGGTCATCGGCATCTTCGCCGTGCTGCTCTATCTATGCGGCGCGGCGGTCCCGGACACGATGAATACCGCGCTGACGGACGCCCAGAAACACAGCATCTGGTATCCCAGCTTCCTGCTGTTTTCCGCCGACACGGCCAAGGGGCTGCCCAACAGCCTGTTGATCGTCACGCTGGCCAGCAATTTCGGCACCTTCATGCTCTACGGGCTGACCTGCATCATCGCCATCGTCGCCTTCCGCGAGCACCACAGCTTCAGCGGCATCAAGCACTTCGTCATTCCGGTGATCGGCGTGGTGGCCAACCTCGGCTGCATGGCCTTCTACGTGGTCGGTCCGTTTTGCGTGTCGGGCATGAGCATGAAGGAGCCTTACATCGCCCTGGGGGTGGCGGCCGTCTGGGGCCTCTACGGGTGGTGGTATTTCGCCCGCTCCAGCAAGATCAAGGGGCGAGCGGTGCTGGTGGCCAAACCAGTAAATGGCGACGACTTGCCGGTCGGAGCTCGCTGAAGCGGGACGTGGAGTCTCCGACGATGTTGGTTGCGCGAGCCCCGGGTGGCGGGAGGCCCCGGGGCTCGCGTGTTTTGACAAAGGGGTCAGAACTATTTTTCATCACCATGCCGGCTGGTTGAGCGCGTAAATAGTTCTGCCCCCTTTCTGCCCCCCGTAAATAGTTCTGACCCCTTTTCCGTCCCTGGGGTTCTACCTGGTTGGTCCCTTCTGCGTCGCGGGCATGAGCGTGAAGGAGCCTTATATCGCCCTGGGGGTGGCGGCCGTCTGGGGCCTCTACGGGTGGTGGTATTTCGCCCGCTCCAGCAAGATCAAGGGGCGAGCGGTGCTGGTGGCCAAACAAGTAAATGGCGACGACTTGCCGGTCGGAGCTCGCTGAAGCGGGACGTGGAGTCTCCGACAATGTTGGTTGCGCGAGCCCCGGGTGGCGGGAGGCCCCGGGGCTCGCGTGTTTTCTTGCCCTTGAAAAAGCGGTCAGAACTATTTTTCATCACCGTCCCGGCTCCCAGAGGCGAAAAATAGTTCTGCCCCCTTTCCAGGGCCCCTTTTCAGGGCCGCAAGTCCTGCAAGACCTCCACAGCCTCGGGCGTGAGGTCGTACAGAGTTTCGGCAAGATTCCCGCAATGCCAAATCCGCGACAGCAGCGTATGAAGGCTCGCGGGCGTCTTTGCAGAAACGAACCAGTCCGCTTGGTCCTTCCCTTCCCAAATCAGAATGCCGCCCTCCTGCGACTCAAAGCGGTAGTTCGTCGTCCCGGGCCAGCCGTAAGTTGACGGACGCTGAAGAAAGTTGCCTTTCAAAAATTGAAGGTCCGCTTCGTCCAATCCGAGTTCCTGGGCCGACGCGCTGGTTCCGTCACAATCACAGTTCAATACCTGCCGATGATCCCAAATCTGGCAGTAGACGAAATCGCTGAACTTGTCGGAACAGTGTAGCCAATCGTCATTGGGGGCGGTCTCGCCCCCCACAACCACTTCGGGATCGGCGATTCCGTCGAGCCTGAAGGCCCAGTTGCACACGCCCTGGTTCTCGCGCATGAACACGACCAAGCCCTGCGTCAGGAAGTCTCTCGGACCGCCGCCATACGAGTTCGGTAACGGCTCCCCCAACTTTTCGATCGGCAGCGGATGGTCGGCGTTGCTGTAGTGCCGAAGCAGATCGACCGCCCCGTCAAACGAATACCATTCGCGGACGGCATCGGGAAACCGAATGCCGCGTTCGCGCCCGCGCCGGTCGAACGCTTCCGCCGCTGTGCCCGAAAACGGCGGCAGCGCAGGCAGGAGGGCTACCGCATCATGAAGGTATCCAGGCGTCGTGGAGGACATGATCCAAGCGCCAAAGGGGTCAAATCGCCAAAGCGGTCAAAACTATTATTCATGCCCTTCAGATTTCCACGGGCGGCCACGCGGGCGAATCGTCAGGTCGAGCTTCAGACGCCGAGCCAGCCGCCCAACCCACGAAGACTCGCCGTAGCGCAGCCCGGTCCCGCCGCTGCGGCGGAGTACGGAAGGGGTCAAAATTATTTGTCATCGTCGTCCCGGCTCGCTGAGTCGGTAAATGGTTCTGACCCACCCCACGTCTGCTACGCGTTGCCCACCACGGCGGCGCCGCTGGTGTGCGGCGGAAACCCCGTGTCCACCAGGGGAGCCAACGGCGGACGCACGCGATCCAAGAAGCCGGCCAACTTCTGCGAGGGGCCGGGATGCTGCAGCTTGCGGAGGGCCTCGGCCTCGATCTGCCGCACCCGCTCCCGCGTGACCGAGAAGATGCGGCCGATCTCCTGCAGCGTGTACGTGTAGCCGTCGGTCAGACCGTAGCGGAGGCGGATGATCTCCCGCTCGCGGTAATCCAGCGTCTGCAACACGTCGGCGATCCGCGCCTTGAGCATGTCCATGTTCATGCCCGCCAGCGGGTCTTCCTGGCGATGATCGTAGACCAGGTCGCCGAGATAGCTTTCCTCCTGGTGGCCGACGGGCTGGTCCAACGAGAGCGGCTGCCGATTCATCCGCAGCGCCCGCTTCGTGTCGTCCACCGAGAGGCCGGTCATTTTGGCCATTTCTTCCACGCTGGGGGCGGCGCCGTGGGACTGGCTGAGTTCGCGGTTGACGTCGCGGACCTTGCCCATCTTCTCGATCATGTGGACGGGGACGCGGATGGTGCGGCTCTGGTCGGCGATGGCGCGGCTGATGGCCTGGCGAATCCACCAGGTGGCGTAGGTGGAGAAGCGGAAGCCGCGGGCGTACTCGAATTTGTCCACCGCCCGCATCAGCCCCGTGTTTCCCTCCTGGATCAGGTCGAGGAAGCTCAGGCCGCGGTTGCGATAGCGCTTGGCGATGGAAACCACCAGGCGGAGGTTTCCGGCGACCAGGTCGCGGCGGGCGGCCTCGTAGCGTTTGCCCAGGGCGGCGATCCGCAGCAGTCGTCGCCGCAATCGCCCGGGAGTCTCCAGCGTGATCCCCATGAGGCGGCGGAGTTCCTTGCGAAGTTCCTCGAGGCGGTCTTTCGATCCGGCCGCGGCGCGGGCCTCGGCCACCTGGCCGACCAGGCTGTTCATCCGCTCGGAGATCTGCTTCAGGGCCGCCAGCTTGGTCTGGATGCGCTGCATG
>JBKQVT010000135.1:0-19027 GCA_052139835.1 Thermoguttaceae bacterium | reverse complement strand
GTGGGCCGAAAACCAAACAGCCCAAGAAGACCAGCGGCAAACGAATTCATCATGTATCTACCGCCAGAATCCTCGCCATGCGAACATAGGTAAGACCTTTACAGGGGTGGCTCGACCCACCCTACATTTCCGTGGTGGGTTTCCGCCGTGGTATTGATTTCACTCCAGCATGGGCTCGGCGCGGCGGACCAGTTGCAAGGGCATTCCCCAGGGGTCACGCAACATGGCGAAATGGTCGCCGCCGCTGGTCTCCGGGCCGCTGAGGAGCGTGGCCCCGGCCGCCACCAACCGCAGGACATCGGCCGCCAGGTCGGCGCTGAGCACGGCAAGATGGAGCACGGTGGGACTCATGCGGCCATAGTCGGGCACCGGCGCATTCGGGCTGCAATAGATCTCGAAGAGGATCGAGCCCGAGTCGTCGGCCAGGAAGCGCGCGACCGTGGGCTGGTCGCTGCGGCGGCGGATGCCGAAGCCCAGGTGCGTGACGTACCAGTCCGCCATGGCCGCCGCGTCCGCCACCTGCAGCGCGATATGCTCAAGCCTCATGGCCGCCAGCCTCCTGTGGTTGCCGGTAGTCTGCATCCCCACTGCTGGCCGGGGAAGCCGGTAGCGTACGTAAGCGAATCATCGCGTTTGGCGCCGGTCATGTCAAGCACCCGCGGCGATGCCATCTTGCGATATTTTGGGGGCGCGGGATAATTGTAACGTCGGGTACCGCCGGAGTTGCCGGCGACGGTCCCGACCGGCCCTTGTCCGGGACCACGGCCCGTGTCTTTCAACGCCCACTATTACGTTAAGGTCTCTAGAAAGGCCACCCGACGCGCCCGGTGCCAGTCGTGTGGCCGTGAATTTGTCTACGAGTTGCAACGGCAGGCCATTGGTTCCGTAACGAGTTGGTTCAACAGTCTTACCGAGCGGTACGCGCTGAAGCGCGCCAAGGCCAAGGCGGAGAACAAGTTGCGACGGGCGCTGCAAACGCCCGACCTGGTTGCCTGCCCCGACTGCGGCTGGTATCAAGCGGATATGGTTCGGCACCTAAAGGGCCGGCGTCTCGTAAGGTGCCTGAAAATCGCCGGCATTGCCGCGCTCGCGTTGTGCGCTCCCGCCTTTCTTGTCTCCATTGCCATCGACAATCCCTGGACGGTCGGCCTCGGAGCGGGATGTCTTGCCGTGGGATACATGCTCGTGTCGGCGTGGTACGTGACGCGCGACCCGAACTCTGGCCGTAGCAAACACGACCGGAAGTCGCTGGCCGCCCGCAGCAAGGCAATCTCTATGGCACGGTATCGCGAGCTCGCGGCCCAGCAACAGGCGATTCGGGCCGAGCGGGAATCGCAGCGATCGGCGGCAAGTCCATCATTCCTTGACAGCCTTGGCGACGCCCCGGCCGAGAAAGACAAGGGTATCGACTGGCTCGACGCCACTCCGGCGTCTCGGGGCGATTCGGAACCCTACCTCGAAGCCGGTCGCCTTCAGAAGCAGGCCCGAGAGCAGCAAGATCGCAGGAAACGCGTCGCCCGTCGGGACGCTATTCTGCCCGTGGTCGCGGTCGGTGTCGGGGCAGCCTTGGGAGCGATCCTCGACACGGCGTTCGCCGGGGCGACGTTGGGGGCGATGCTCGCCGGTGTTCTGGCGGGCATGTTCGGCACTTTTTTAGCCGCGGCCTTGGGTGCTCTCACGGCGTGGTACTATGTGAGCTTTCTGGATTCCGCCCGCTTTTTCGGCCAAGGAGACCAACCGCCGGCCAGCCCCCGAATTTCCTCGGCACGGATCGTGGCGTCGAGGGCCGCCGTGGTGCTCGCCGCGGTCCTTTCCACGCTGCTAGCGGGCATGGCCGGGCGGCCGACGCTTCGCCGCTTTGCCTTGCTGATCGCCGGCGAGATCTTGTGCCTGGTGTTGCTCTGGCTGGTCCGCTACGCCTGGGGCGACAACGCGTCCGACAAACTACCTGACCCTTAGAATTCCGGGCCCCCGCGTCCCGTGGTGCCACCGCCGCGGTTTGCACGGCTGACACAGCCGTGGCACGGCATGAATCTTCGACGCGGATCGCTACGCTAGGACCATCTCCCCGCGATTGCCGTGCCGCAGGCGGCGCATTTGCCGTTCTTGAGATTCATCACCTGCACGCTGTACACGTCGCGTTCGATCACCGGCTTGCCGCAACCGGGACAGAAGGTCGTTTCCGCGTCGGGCACCTCGCCGC
Source organism: Thermoguttaceae bacterium (assembly GCA_052139835.1). Taxonomy (GTDB): domain Bacteria; phylum Planctomycetota; class Planctomycetia; order Pirellulales; family Thermoguttaceae; genus JBKQVT01. The sequence goes on along the minus strand of JBKQVT010000135.1, from coordinate 16,824 downwards.
CGCAATTGCCGATGTAGACGTAGCGGAGGCCGGCGTCACGGGCGATCTTGCGGGCCTTTACGAGGATGTCCACCGGCGTGGGCGGCAGGTGCGTCAGCTTGTGGGCCGGCTTGAAGCGCGTGAAGTGCACGGGGCAGTCCGGCCCGGCGTGCTCCACCAGCCAGCCGCACATGCGGCGGATCGCCTCCGGAGAGTCGGTGTAGGTCGGCACCACGAGGTTGATCACCTCGAACCACGCGCCCTGGCGGCGCAGCGTCTCGATGGTGGCCAGGATCGGCGCCAGCTTGCCCGAGTTGAGCCGCGCGTAGGTCTCGTCGCTGAAGCCCTTGAGGTCGACGTGGAAGCCGTCGACGAAGCGGCACAGCTCGACCAGCGGTTCCTGCTGCACGTAGCCGCAGGTGACGACGACGTTCTTGAGTTTGGCCGCCCGCGCCGCCTTGGCCGTGTCGAGCATGTATTCGAACCACACCATCGGCTCGGAATAAGTGTAGGCGACCGCGGGGCAGGCGAAGTAGCGGGTCAAATTGACCACGTCGTCGGGAAACATGCTCCGCCGATCGACGTCGCTGCGGGTGAGGACGCCGATGCTGCGGGCGTCGATGACCAGCGAGGCGCCGCGGGGGTCCTTCATCTCTTCCGGCTTGCGCTGGGAGATGTCCCAGTTCTGGCAATTCAGGCAGCGGAAGCCGCAGCCCGTGGCCGCGATGGAAAAGATGCTGGTGCCGGGGAAGAAATGGAAGAGCGGCTTCTTCTCGATGGGATCGACGTGGAAGGCGCAGGCATTGCCATAGGCCAGCGTGTAGAGCTTGCCGTCTTTGTAGACCCGGTTGCGGCAGCGGCCGCGGTCCTCGGGCTGCAGCAGGCATTCGTTGGGGCAGAGCTTGCACTGGACGTTCCGGCCGAGTTTCAGGTAGTGACTGGCCTCCTTGACCCAGCCGCGTTTCTGCCAGTCGGTCCAGAGGCGGCCCTGCGGGGCGTCGCCGTGGAAGACTTCGCAGGCCGTGGCAGCCTGCGCCCGGGTGCTGAAATAATGGACCAGCAGACCGCCGCAGCCGGCGCAGGCCAGCCCGGTGGCCCCGTAGCGGAGCAGATCGCGGCGCGAAAAGCCGGCCGACGAGCCCCGGCCGCCCTCTTCCGCACCTTCGTTTGCGTTTAGCGGCGAGTCCGCCTCTTGATCCATCTCCACCTCCTCATGGCAAAATAGGTGGTGATCGACGTGTGCACCAGAAAGGCGATCACCAGCGGCCAATCGAAGACCCGATGAATTTCCAGCGCCGTCTGCGAGTTGATGAGCTTGTCGAAGCCGAACATGCCGCAGAGCGCGAAACCCGTACCTATGTATATTACCATCAGCGGCAGCAAGAGCCAAGCGCTGGTCCTGGCGATCTTGATGAGGTAGTAATTCAGGGTTCTTTTTTTTGCCATGGTCGCGTGATTTCTTACATGTCGGGTGCCACGGTTGGCTTGCCCAACCGTGCTTACGTCGCACTGCTGGGCGAGCCAGCAGTGGCACCCAGCACCAGGCCGCTCGCCAGGCACAAGGCGGCGGTGAGCCAGCAGACCGCCGCCACGCCCGCCAGGGGGATGAGCCAGGTGCTGACCAGCAGGGCCCCCAAGGCGGCGCCGACGTAATCGGCGGTGTACAGTTTCGCGGCCGTGTCGGCCACGTTGCGAAAATCGAGCTTCGCCGCCAGCGGAAAACACATCCCCACCAGGGCGGCCAACAGCAGCGCCAGCGCCGGCACGGCCAGTTGGGCAACGGCGGCTCCCCGCGGGCCGCCCCATCGCACCAGTCCCAGCAAGGCCACCGGCAACGCGGCGGCGTAGACGGCCAGCGCGGCCAGCAGCCACGCCAGATCGCTGCGGCGCCGCCGCGGCAACATGCGGCCCATGGCATACGACCCCACGGCCAGCCCGAGCATGAACATCGTCACGATCAACCCCACCTGACGATAAACGCTGCCGCAGAGAACCTGGAAGCCCAGCAGCAGCACGACCTCCAGCGCCGAGGCGGCCAGCCCCGCGGTGAACACCGCCAGCGGAACCGGCCGGATGCGGACCAGGTAGGCCGCCAGCATCGCCAGCAGCACGCCCTCCAGGACCCCGAAGCGAACCTTGAACTGGCTCATCCAGTAGCGCAAGTGGTCGTAGTACAACACGGGGCTGAAATCCTCGTTCACCGGGGCGTCGGCGGCCAGCGCACGGCGGATCTCGGCCAGCCGGTCGGGCTTAAAGATCGACTCGATATACGAGGGAACCACCCATCGCGTGGCCACGCCCGCGCCCTTGAGCCGCGCGGCGATGTCGTTGGTCAGGGGGCCGTCGGAGGCGAGGAAGAACACCTGCTGGCCCGGCACGATCAGCACGTTGGCGTAGACCTTTTTCAGCGTGCGATGGGCCACGGCGAACATGCGGCCCATGGCCTCGCCCAGGAAACCCTCATATTCTCCCAGGGAAAAGGCCAGCACCCCGCCGGGAACGAGGATGCGGTGGACCTCGGCGAAAAATTCCCGCGTGTAGAAACGATTCAACTGCGAGGTGGAGGGATCGGGCACGTCGACGATCACCACGTCATAGCGCTGCGGGGTCTCTTGGACCCAGCGACGGCCGTCGGCGTTGATGGGGTGGATCCGTGGGTCGCGGAGATTCTCGGGAAGAAACCGCTCGGCCGCCCGGAGAACTTCCGGGTCGATCTCGACGTAGTCCACGGCGGCGACGGGGTACTTGAGGACTTCGCGGGCGGTCCCCGAGGCCCCGCCGGAGACCAACAGCACCCGCTTGGCCCCAGGGCGCTCGGCCATGGCGAAATGGACCCGCTCCTCGACCCGCTCGGCGTCGTGGCTGGAGAACAGGGCCACGCCGTTTTCCATGAAGTTGTACTGGCCGTCCGACCGGGTCACGATGAGTCGGCCATAGGGGGAGCAGGCGCGGCAGGCGACGCGCTGCGGGGCACATTCCAGAGCGGTCGAGTAGGCATCGAGATGGGCGCCGGCGGCCAGGGCCGTCAGTGCCGCAACGACCAGCCCCGCCGCGATCCACGCCCCCCGGCGCAAGCGGCTTGCCACCGCGGCGGCCAGCAGCAGGTTCACCGCGGCCGAGAGGCAGAGGATGACGAAATGATCGAGCCAGTTGACCAGCACGAAGGTGAACAGCAGGCCGCCGACCACCATGCCGGCGTTGTCGAGGAAATAGACGCGGCCGATGCCCGCCGCGCCCCGATCCGGGGCGAGGACCCACGAGGCCAGCGGCAGGGCGTAACCGACCGCCAGGCAATAGGGCGCCAGGATGACGAAGCAGCTCACCACGGTGTCGGTCAACCCGATCTCGACGCCACGGACGAAGATGACGTTGCGGAGCGTGCGGAGCAGGAAGACGTCGCCGATGGGCAAGACGGCCAGGAGCACCTGGACGGCGACCAGGGCCGCGAGCGGGGATTTCAGCCGCGCCACGCGGCGGCCCAGGGCCGAGCCGATGCCGGTCAACAACATCCAATTGCCCAGCACGACGCCGAAGACCAGCTCGCTGCCCGAGAAGGCGGCCAGCAACTCGCGCAGCAGCGTCAACTGGGCCAACAACGCCGAGACACCCAGCCAGCCGACGGCCAGATAGAGGACCGGCGTCACGGCGGCGGCTCCTTCATCGCCTCGACCTGGTAGACGCGAAAGACGGCCTGGTCGCTCCTCCAGGCCGAAGGCACGAGCCCGGCCTTCTGGGACAGATGAGTGAGGAAGTCGGCCTTGTCGGGCAGTTGCTCCCAGACCTGGGGCAGGAAGGTGGCCATGTTGCGGCCCACGCTCAGCACCACGCCGTCGACGCCGGGACGCAATTTCGCCAGCACCTCCTCGGTGGAACCGGCCTCCAGCCGCCGCGGCACGGTGAGCACGCTGATCTCGATGCGGATGTCGTTGAGTTCATCGGGCGTTACCGACGAAAAACGCGGATCCTCGATGGCCGCGCTGCGGGCGGCATGGACGACCGCCAGGTGGAGCGGCTCGCGCGGCAGGGTCGTGCCGATGCAGCCGCGCAGCTCCCCCTTTTTGGTCAGCGTGACGAAACACGCGCGGACCTCGGCCAGCTTCCCCGTGGCAAGGCTCGCTTCCAAGGCGGGCGGGGCCTTGCCGGCCGCGGCCGCGACCACCGAATTCCGCGCCAGTTCCAGGAGCACCTTGTGCTGGGCGGCCGAGTAGCCCTCGGGCCGCTCCACGGCAGGCGCCGCCGCTTTGCCGTTGGCCGTCTCGGGCTCGTAGAAGGCGATGGCCGAGTAGCCGACCACGGCTTCCTTCTTGCCCGTGGTGTCGCCGCTGTTGCGATAGTCCAGGAGCTTGGCCTTCCAGCCCTTGGCGCGGGCGACGTGCATGAGGGCCCTGATGGGGAGTTTCCCGCAGGCCAGCCAGGTGCCCGACGCCAATTCTTCCTGCTCCAGCAGGTCGCCGTCGAGCGTGCAGATGGTGCGAACCGTGATGGTGTCCAGCCGCTTGGCGCGGTCGTAGGGCAAGTAGTGCGTCAAGTCGGAGCTTGCCACCAGCAAGGTGTCGTCGTCCAGCAGCGGCAAGAGGGCCTCGCCGACGGCTTCCGGGTCCACTTGCCCCAGCACGACCGGCACGATGCTGAAATTGCCCAGCACCCGCTGCAGGAAGGGCACTTGGACCTCGACGGAGTGTTCCCAGGTAAACGGCGTATCTTCGCCGAAGGGCGGCAGTTCGCGCTGGGGCGACTCCGTCCACCAGTCCGGCCGCTCCAGTCTTTCGCAATGCGGATTGATGGCGAAGGGTTTTTTCTTGGCCAGCTCAGCGACCTTCGGGGAGAGGGGAACCGGCCCCAGGGGCGTTTCCATGGCGTCCGCCGCCGGCAGGGCGGCGCCGTCGAAGAGGGCGTGATGACTGGGCCCCAGGATGATGACGGTGTGAAACTTTCGGCCGGCGACCTGCTTGTAGCCGATGGCCGCCGTCTTGCCGGAGTACTCATAGCCGGCATGGGGACACACCAGGCCGCGGAGGCGCTCGATCTTCTGCGACTTCGCCTCGGCCAGCAACTTGTCGACCATGGCGGCGAGCGTCTGCTCGTGCCGCGGATAGAACATGCCGGCGACTGCCGGCCCGATCACCCTCTTGTAACTGGCGGCCGAAGGTGGCGGCACGGCGCGGGCCGGGGACAGCGGCGACGACTGGCATTTCCCGCAGCCGCCCAAACCAACAAGGATCGCCAGGACGAGGAGCCTGCGGCCGAGGAGTTTCATGTGTGGCCCTCCCAGAGAAGAGTAGTTCTACAGTTGCTATTCTAAACGATTCTCCTGCCCATGCACGGCATGGTCGGCGGGTCGCAATGCAAGTGCTGATGCTGATTGGGTTTGGGAGCAGACGTCCGGGCTGTCGCCGGGCCGGGGGTCGGGGGCGTTTGACACCTTCCCGGCAGGTGTGCTACCATCCTCTCATTGGTTTCTAACCCAAGAAAGACGTCAAGGGGGCATGGCGATGTCGGTCCGCTGGGGTCTGGTCGCGGTGGGCGTGGGCTTGTGGGCATTGATGCTATCCGGTTGCGGCTCCTCGGACGAGGGGGTCCGCATGGAAGGCTCCGACACGATGGTCAACGTGGCCCAGGCCTGGGCGGAAACGTATCACGCCACCCATCCCGAGGTGATGGTGCAGGTTTCCGACGGCGGGTCCGGGGTGGGCATCGCCAGCTTGATCGACGGCAAGTGCGACATGGCCAACGCCAGCCGCGCCATGGAGGCCCCGGAAATCGAGCGCTGCAAGCAGCGACGCGGCGTCGAGCCCAAGCAGTGCGTCATCGGCTACGACGCCCTGGCGGTCTACGTCGCCAAGAATAATCCCCTGGACTCCATCTCCATGGAAGAGTTGGCGCAAATCTACGGCAAAGACGGCAAGATCACCAAGTGGTCGCAGCTCGGCGTCGACAGCAAGGCGGTCGGCAACGACCAGATTACGCTGGTAGGCCGGCATAACAGCTCCGGGACATATGCCTACTTCCAAGAGGCGATCTTGGGCGCGCACGGAGAATACAAGCTGGGCTCGGTCGACGAAAGCGGCTCCAAGGAGGTGGTGGCGCTGGTGGCCAACACGCCCGGCGCCATTGGCTACAGCGGCATGGGCTACGCCACCGCCGAGGTGAAGATGCTCAAGCTCTCCCGGCGCAAGGGGGAGCCGGGCGTTGCCCCAACCGTCAAGAACGCCAAGCTGAAGAGCGGCGGCTATCCGATCACGCGGCCGCTGTACATCTACACCGCCGGGGAGCCCAAGGGGGAAGTGAAGAAGTTCCTGGACTGGATTTTGGGTAAGCAAGGCCAGAAGGTTGTGCTCGAACTGGGCTTCGTGCCGGTCCACGACAATGAGTAGCAATTCTCCGACTGCCGGGCCGCCTGCCGGCGGGCCTGGCTGGTTTTCCCGGCCGATCCGCGCGGTGTCGCATGGCGCCGCGGGCGCAGCGCGCCTGCCATTCCGCCTCGGCCGCTGGCTGTTGCGCTTCGTCGAGCCGGCGATCGAGGGGATCATCCGGCTGTGCGGCTGGAGCGCGATCTTCTTCGTGTTCGCCATTTTCTTCTTCGTGTTCCTGGAAGCGGCGCCGGTGCTCTTCGGCAAACTCGACCTGGTCGAGTTCTTCACCAGCCCGGAGTGGCGGCCGACTTCGCAGCCCCCGCATTTCGGCATCCTGGCGCTGCTGGTGGGGAGCCTGGCCGTCACGGGGTTGGCCATGCTGCTGGCGGTGCCGCTGGGCCTGGGCGCCGCGGTCTACATCTCCGAGTTCTGCGGCGGAGCGCTCAAGGAAACGCTCAAGGTGCTGATCGAGCTGCTGGCGGCCATTCCCTCGATCGTGTGGGGTTTCATCGGCGTCATGGTGCTGGGGCCGATCCTCATCCGCTTCACCGGCGCGACGGTGGGCGTGAACCTGCTCAACGGCGGCGTCATCCTGGCGCTGATGAGCGTGCCGATCATCGTTTCCGTGGGCGAGGATGCCCTGAAGGCCGTGCCCGACTCCTACCGCGAGGCCGCCTTGTCGCTGGGCGCCAGCCGCTGGGAGATCGTCTTCCGCGTGCTCTTTCCGGCGGCCAAGAACGGGCTGTTGGCGGCCGTGCTGCTGGGACTGGGCCGCGCCATCGGTGAAACGATGGCCGTGCTGATGTGCACCGGCCATTCCATCCAGATCCCCCACAGCGTGTTGGATCCCGTCCGCACGCTGACGGCGACGATCGCCGCCGAACTGGGCGAGGCCGTGCAAGGGGATCCCCACTACCGCGTGCTGTTCGTGATCGGCTTGGTCCTGTTTATCGTGACGTTTGTGGTGAACCTGGCCGCGGACCTGGTCATCAAGGGGATTCGCAGTGAAAAGACGGGCTGACACTTCCGCCGCCGGGCCCTACCTGCTGTTGGCCGCCCCGGCCGGCGGCGCCGCAGACGATGCCGCCCTGGGGTTTGTGATGCTCGAAGACGCCCTGGCCGCCGCCGGGCAACGGGACCTGGGCCTCACCGCCGCCGGGCAGTTCGAAATCCTCTGCTGCGGCTCGCGCGCCAACTACCTCGCGCGGCGCAAACCGCAATATCATTTCTACGTCGACGCCCGCGCAGAGGGCAGCGACGGCGACGGCACGGAGCTGACGCCTTGGTCGGGCATGGCCACGGCGGTGGAGCAACTCCTCAAATTGCACCGCGCCGGCGACATCCGCCTGGGCGGCGGCCGCCGCTTGCGACTTTCCCATCGCGAGGTCTTTACGCCCACCTCGGTGGAAAAGTGGAAGCGGGTCAAGGAAGGCGTCGCCAAGTACACGTTCATGACGATGGCCCTGCTGCTGGTGGCGCCGCTGCTGGCCATCCTGACTTGCCTCGTGGTCAAGGCGTGGCCGGCCTTGCGGTGGTCGTTTCTCGTGGAGAACCCCCAGCATCACATGACGGCCGGGGGCGTCTGGGCGCCGCTGGTGGGAACCTTCTGCCTGGTGTTCCTCTCGTTGCTGGTGGCGGCGCCCGTGGGCGTGCTGGCCGGCGTTTACCTCAACGAATATGCCCGCGATAACTGGCTCACGCGGATCATCAACCTGGCGGTGGTCAATCTCGCCGGCGTGCCCAGCATCGTCCATGCGCTGTTCGGGGTGGGGGCGTTCGTGCTCTTCTTCCACATGCGGCCCTCGCTGCTGGTCGCTTCCTGCACGCTGGCGGTGATGACCTTGCCGGTGATCATCACCAGCACCCGCGAGGCCCTGGCCTCGGTGCCCATGTCCTTCCGCGAGGCCTGCTGGAACCTGGGGGCCTCGCGCTGGCAGACTATTCGCACGCTGGTGCTTCCCAACTCGATCAGCGGCATCCTCACCGGCGTGATTCTGCAGGTTTCGCGGGCCGCGGGCGAGACCGCCCCCATCCTCTTCACCGGCGCCGTCTTCTTCAGCACCGCGCTGCCCCGCGGCCTGGGCGACTCCTGCGAGGCGCTGTCTACCCACCTCTACACGCTGATGACCGCGGTCCTCGGCGTCTCCGAAGGCGTCCAGTACGGCACCGCCGTGGTGCTCGTCGGACTCGTGCTGGCGGTCAATAGCCTGTCGATCGGCCTGCGCATTTATCTCCGCGCGCGGAAGAAGTGGTGACAGACCATGGATGCCCCCATCCGTTTCCAGCATGTTTCCGTGAGCTACGGTGGGAAGCGGGCGCTACAGGATATCAGCCTGGAAATCCCCGAGAAACAAATCTTCGCCATCATCGGGCCGGCCAACTCGGGCAAGACGACGCTGCTGAAGTGCATCAACCGCACCATCGACTTCGTCTCTTCCGCCCGCGTCACCGGCCAGGTCTGGGTCGGCGGCCGCGACGTCTTCCAGATCCGCGACGTCTACGGCCTGCGGCGGCGGGTGGGCATGGTCTTTCCCCTGCCCGTCGGGCTGCCGTTGTCGGTCTACGAGAACGTGGCCTATGCCCCGCGCCGCGCCGGCATGCGCCGCGGTGCCGAGCTCGACGCCCTGGTGGAAACCTGCCTCCGCCAGGCCATGCTCTGGGACGAGGTCGAGGACCGCCTCAACATGCTGGGCAGCAAGCTCTCCGGGGGCCAGCAGCAGCGGCTCACCCTGGCCCGCGCCCTGTCGCACCGCCCGGAAATCCTCTGCCTGGACGAGTTCTCCATCGCCATCGACCCGGTGACGACGATGAAGATCGAGGACGTGCTCCTGGAGTTGAAGGAGCGGATGACCATCGTGTTGGTGACCAACCTGGTGCAGCAGGCCCGCCGGCTGGCCGATCGCACGGCCTTCTTCAGCGATTCGCGGCTCATCGAGGTGGACGAGACGGAGACGATTTTCACCCACCCGGCGAACCGCCTCACCGAGCGCTACGTCAACGGAGATTTCGGCTAATGGCGACCGCGGCGGTCACGACGCCCATACGGCACGGCATCCAGACCCGGGGATTGAACCTCTGGTATGGCCAGTTCCAGGCCCTGCGCGACGTCACGCTGGACATCAAGCCGGGGATCATCACCGCGCTGATCGGCCCCTCCGGCTGCGGCAAGACCACGCTGCTGCGCTGCTTCAACCGCATCAACCAGCGCTACGGAAACGTCACCACCCAGGGCGCAATCACCATCCTCGGCAAGAACATCTACGACCCCGACGTCTCGCTCAGCGAGCTGCGCAAGTGCGTGGGCATGGTCTTTCAGCGGCCCAATCCCCTGCCCATCTCGATCCGGGAAAACGTGCTCTTCGGCGTCCGCGTGCACGTCGGCCGCGGCGTCTACAGCCGCAGCGACCAGGAGGCGATGGTCGAGTCCGCCCTGCGCGACGTGCAGCTCTGGGACGAGGTCAAGGACAAGTTGAAGCGCAGCGCCACCCACCTGTCGCTCGGGCACCAGCAGAAGCTGTGCATCGCCCGGCTGCTGCCGCTGAAGCCGCGGGTGATCCTCATGGACGAGCCCTGTTCGGCGCTGGACGCCGAGGGGATCGAGGGGATCGAGTCGCTGATCGGGGCCTTGCGGAAGAAGTACACGATCCTGATCGTCACCCACAACATGGCCCAGGCCCGCCGCGCCAGCGACGAGTGCATCTTCATGCTCCTGGGGCGGACCATCGAGCACGACAAGACGCTGACCATTTTCCATACGCCGCGCGAGAAGGAAACGGAAATGTATATTACGGGCCGTTACGGCTAACATCCGCCAGAGGCATTGCCGGGTGCCACTGCTGGCTTGTCCAGCAGTGCAAGGAGCGGCAGTGCAGCACTGCTGGACAAGCCAGCAGTGGCACCCCATGTGAGAATCATTGCCATGCGAAAACGACGCTTGCTTTGGCAGCTTTACCCTTCCTACCTGGTCATCACGCTGGTTTCGCTGGCGGTCGTGGCGCTGTATGCCTCGCACGCGCTGTGGCAATTCAACCTCCAGCGGACGGGCGAGGACCTGATTGCGCGGGCCGCGCTGGTCGAGCCCCAGTTTCGTCCCCTGCTGGCGGCCGACAAGCCAGACGTGGCCGCCATCCAGGCCTTGTGCCAGGAACTCGGCAAGAAGGCCGATACGCGGCTGACCGTCATTCTGACCGACGGGACCGTCAGGGGCGATAGCGAGTTCTTGCCGGGGAAGATGGAAAATCACGCCGACCGTCCCGAGTTCATGGCCGCCATGCTGGACGGCCGCGGCGCCTCGCCGCCCCGGCTCAGTATTACGCTGAAGGAGAACATGCTCTATGGGGCGGTGCTCTCGCGCCAGGGCGGGATGCCCGACGGCCGCAAGTTGGGGGTGGTGCGGACGGCGATCCCCCTGACGGCCGCCGCCGCGGCCCTTTCCACCATCCAACTGCACATCGCCGCCTGGAGCCTGCTGGTGGCGGGGCTGCTGACGGCAGTGAGCCTCTGGCATTCCCGCCGCATCGCCCGGCCGCTCGAGCAGCTCAAGCAGGGGGCCGAACGCTTCGCCCGCGGAGACCTCGCCCACCGTCTGCCGGTGGCCGATTCGCTGGAGATCGGCGCCCTGGCCGAGACGCTCAACCACATGGCCGCCGAGCTGGACGACAAGCTCCGCGCGGTCCTGCGGCAGCGCAACGAGCGCGAGGCCATTCTCTCCAGCATGGTCGAGGGGGTGCTGGCCATCGACGCCGAGGACCGCGTCATCCGCATCAACCAGGCGGCCGCCCGGCTGGTGAACATCGACGCCGCCAAGGCCGAAGGCCGCAGCCTGCCGGAAATCATCCGCAGCACCGAGCTCTACCAGTTGGCCGACGCCGTGCTGGCCTCGCAGCAACCCGCCGAGAGCGAAATCGTCCTCCGCGGTAAGAGCGAGCGCGTCCTGCACGTCAACGGCACCGTGCTCCAGGACGCCCGCGAGGGCAAGCTGGGCGTGCTGCTGGTCCTGCACGACGTCACGGAGTTGAAGAAGCTGGAGAAGGTCCGCCGCGATTTCGTCGCCAACGCCTCCCACGAATTGCGCACCCCGGTCACGTCGATCAAGGGGTTCGTCGAGACGCTGCTGGACGGCGCCATGCACGATCCGGCGGAGTTGCAACGGTTCCTGGAAATCGTGGCCCAGCAGACCGACCGTCTGAACGCCTTGTTCGAGGACCTCTTGACGCTGTCGCGGATCGAGCAGGACGCGGAGCGGCCGGCGATCACCTTGACCTCCGGGCCCGTCCGCCCGGTGTTGGAGGCGGCGGTCGAGGCCTGCCGCTTCAAGGCCGCCGAGAAGAACATCCGCCTGGAATTGACCTGCCCGGAAAACCTCCTGGCGGCGATCAACGCGCCGCTGTTGGAGCAGGCGGTGATCAACCTCATCGACAACGCCATCAAGTACAGCCCCGCCGAGCAGGCCATCGTCATCGACGCGCTCCGCGGCAGCGGGGCGGTGATGATTCGCGTGCAGGACCATGGTTGCGGGATTGGCCGCGAGCACCTGGGGCGGATCTTCGAGCGCTTCTATCGCGTGGACCCGGCCCGCAGCCGCAAGCTCGGCGGCACCGGCCTCGGCCTGGCGATCGTCAAGCACATCGCCCAGTCGCACGGCGGCCGCGCCACCGTGGAAAGCGCCGTCGGCCAAGGGAGCACCTTCGCCATTCACCTGCCGATCAATGACGGGCCGTAAGCGAGCCGCGGGGTTTATCCCCGCGGTTGCCCGCCCCCGCGCAAGCGCACCAGCAGCCGCGCCATGTCGGCCGGCAGCGGCATGGTAAACGACAGCGTCTCGCCGCTGATCGGATGGTCGAGCGCCAGTTCGGCGGCGTGCAGCGCCTGCCGCGTCGCGCCGCTGGGGTCGGCCACCGGCGGGCGGAAGAGCGGCTGGTTGTAGACCTTCTCGCCGCAGACCGGATGCCCCGCCTCGGCCAGGTGAATGCGAATCTGGTGCGTCCGCCCGGTCTCCAGCCGGCACTCCAGCAGGGTGTAGCCTTCGAGGAATTCCAGCGGGCGGACGTGGGTCACCGCCCGCTTGCCGATGCCGGGAAGCGACGTGCTCCCGCGGCGCTTGTCGCCCCGGTCGCGGACGAGCTGCGAGACGAACGTCTGCGCCTCGACGCGGCCCAGGACGATCGCCTGGTAGACGCGGCGGACCTTGTGCTTGCGGAACATCTGCACGAGCCGGCGTTCGCCCTCGGCGCTGAGGGCCAGGATCATCAGGCCGCTGGTGTCGCGGTCGAGGCGATGGACGGCACGGACGCGCAATCCCTGGCCGGATCGGCCCGGCCTGCCCCCGCGGCCCGGCGGCTTCCGCGAGGTCTTCCGGCCCAGGATGCGGCGGACGATCTCGTCGAGGGTGGGCTGAATCTGTCGCCGCCGCGGCGACCACGATTGCTCCTCGCTGTGACGGACGGTGGTCACGCCGGCGGGCTTCTCCACGACCACCAGGTGCGCGTCGAGGTGGCGGATCACTACGTCTTCGGCCCGCGGCGGGGCGGCCCGCGGCTCTTGCCACACCTTGACCACGTCGCCGGCCTTGAGCCTGCGGCCCTCGTCGGTCGCGAGGTTGCCGTTGATCTGGACGTGGCGGTTTTGGATCAGGCGGCGGACTGCCGACCACGACTCGCTGGCCAGCGCCTGCCGCAGCACGGCGTTCAAGGCCAGGCCGTCCTGCGCCGCCGTCAGGTGATAATTGCGGAACCCCGGCTGCTCCTGGTCCTTTTTCTCCATTTTTCCCATTCGCAAATTTTAGTGGAGGGCGGCTGCCGCGGTCAACGACACCTCCTCGACGCGTTGTGCGCGGCAACGCGCCGGCATTTCGGGCCAAAAAAACGCCCGTTGTGTAACCAAACCCCTTCCCGACGTGTATACTGAGTCGGAACCAGTCGCCAACACAAACCCAAGGACATGAGGTGGAACATGCGAATCCTAAGCTGCGCGGTTGTCATTATTTTGGGAGGCGCCGGCCTGCTCCGGGCCGAGCCGCTCAACCCTGCGCACGTCGCCGATAACGCCCAATGGGTGGTCCATGTCGACGTGGATGCCCTGCACGCGTCCACCCTCGCCGAGAAGGCCCGGAAGAAGGTCCTCGAAATGCACGTGGACGCCCAATCCCACATGGACAGGCTTCGCGAGAAGATCGGCATGGACCCCGGCAAGGACCTGCACGGGCTGACCGCCTACGGCAAGGAACACGGCAAGCCGGCCGGCGTGTTGATTGTCCAGGCCAAGTTCGACCAGAAGCGCCTCTTGGACATGGCCGAGAAGGCCCCGGACCACAAGGTCGTGAAGTACCAGTCGTACGACCTGCACAGTTGGACCGCCAAGGGCCACGGACAAAGCCGCACCGTCTGGGGCGCCTTCTACAAGTCGGACTTGCTGGTGTTTGCCAGCGGCATCGACGAGCTGACGTCGGCATTGGACGTCCTGGACGGCAAGAAAGCGAGCCTTGCCGGAAAGACCTCGACGTTGGCAGCCAAGACGCCGGCGGATGCGATCCTCGTGATCCGGGGCGTCGGGTTGGCCGATGCGAAGCTTCCCCACCACGCAGCGGTGGTCAAGCAAATCGAGTCGTTCGACATTGCGATCGGCGAGTCCCACGCCGAGGTGTTCGGGGATGTCGCCGTTGTGGCCAAGTCGGACAAGGCCGCCGCGAATATCGAGAAGGTGATCGAGGGCGGTTGTGCCATGGCGTGGCTCCAGTACGGCGGGAACGAGGCATTTCCCGCGAAACTGTTCGACGCCGTGAAGGTGTCGGCGTCGGGTTCGACGGTCACGATCCAATGGCGTGTTTCCGCCGACGAGGTCTGGAGCGAGATCCAGAAGGCCTGCCTGAGAGCGATGTCTTTCCCGCATTCGAAGCGAGCGTGGGGGAGCGGCCGGAATGACAAGCGATAACCCCGCCGGCGCGTCGCCGAGCGACGAGGAACTCGCCCGCCGGGCCCAGCAGGGGTGCCGCGCCAGCCTCGACCAGTTATTGCGGCGGTTCCAGCGGCGCGTGCTGCACTTCCTGCAACAACGGGTCGGTCCTCGCGACGCCGAAGACCTGGCCCAGGAAACGTTCCTGCGCGCCTACGAGCAATTGCACCGTTACCGCGGGCGATGGCCGTTTACCGCGTGGCTGTTCACGATCGCCCGTCGCACGGCCATCAACCACCATCGCCGTCGGCGGCCGGCGGGCGGCGCGGAGGACCTGGCGGCGGTCGAATCGTCGGCGCCGGGTCCGGCCACGGGCACCATGGCCGCGGAGAGCGGCGGCCGCCTCTGGGCCACGGCGGCGGCGGTCCTTTCCGAAGAGCAATTCACCGCCCTCTGGCTCCACTACGTCGAGGACACGCCGATGCGCGAAATCGCCTGGATCCTCGGCTCGTCCCGCGTCGCGGTCAAGACCATGATCTTTCGCGCCCGAAAGAAGCTACTGCCCCTGCTGCAAGACCCCGAGGAGAATCGTGAGCCGCGGCCTCCTCGGACGGCCAGGCACGAGGAAGCGTCCGCTGCCGCGGCGATGGAGGCCCCCTATGTCCCCTGAATCCGAGAAAATCCTCGCCGAGCGGTTGCGGCGCGAGGCGAGCCAGTCGCGGCCGCCGTTTTCTGAAGCCCTGCACACGCGCGTGCTCGAAGCGATCCAAAATCTCCCCGCCGACGCGCGGCCGGCTGGTCGCCGCGGGCGAAATCGGCGGCTCGCGCGGGCCTTGATCGTGGCCGTTTCCGCGGCCTGTGCCCTCGCGGCCGCCGCCCTGGGGTGGCGCGTGCTCCGGCCTTCGCCCCAGCGCCAGAGCAACCCGCGCCAGGTTGTCGCCCAGGCGGGCGCCGCCCAAACGCCCTCCACAATCGACGCGCCCGATACCGTGGCGGCAGACATCGAGGCGTGCACCGATCTGGCCGACCAGGCGACCGACAGGATCGGCGGCCTGGTGGATTCGGTCGCGATCGATCAGCAGTTGGCGTATCTGGACGAGGACGCCCGCCTGGCCGCGGAGGCCCTGACCGATCGCTTGCCTCTGGATGCGTCTGAGCCCGAGCGTTAGCCGCCCCGTTATGCTAAAGCATAACCTACTTCTCCCCCAGGAAGTGCCCCATCAGCTTCCAGCCCTCGGGGAATACGAGCGACGAACGGGCGGCCGTCGGATCGTCGTAATGCACGGCGGCGTCGGGCTCGATGCCCACACCGGCCATCGCAAAGGGCACGTCGCCGTAACTGTGCGTCCGCGTGCGAAGAAACGTCGGATGATCGGGACTGATGAGGATGCGGGCGTCGTGGGCGGCACGGACCGCCGCCGAGAGCGGGCCGACGATGTGCCGGTCGATCTGCCGGAGGGCCTCGATCTTGGCGGCCGCGTCGCCCTGGTGCGAGGCCTCGTCGGTCGCCTCGACGTGGACGCAGACGAAGTCCGTGTCCTTCAAGGCCGCCACCGCATAGCGCCCCTTGGCGGCATAATCGGTGTCGATGTAGCCGGTGGCGCCGGGCACGTCGATTCGCCGCCAGCCGATGAGCTTGGCCAGCCCGCGCAACAAGTCCACGGCGGTAATCATCGCCCCTTGCTTGCCGTGCAGTTGGGCGAAGGGGGTCAGCCGGGGGACGCGTCCCAGGCCCCAGAGCCAGATGTGGGTGGCGGGCGGCTTGCCGCTCGCCCGCCGGGCGACGTTCACCGGATGCTCGGCGAAGAGGGCCGCGCTCTGGTCCATCAATCGCACCAGCAGTTCGCTGCCGGGCCCGCGGGGATAGCCGCCCGCCACCGGCTGGTCGGTCAGATCATGGGGCGGGGTGGCGAGGGTCTGGGGCGAGAAGGAAGCGGGCTGGCCGCCGCCGCGGACCACCAGCAGGTTGCGATAGCTCACGCCGGGATAGAACTGCAAGCGGTCGCTGCCCAGCCGCTGTTGGACGGTTTCCAACAAGGCGGCGGCCTCCGCGCTGGAGATATGCCCGGCCGTATACTCGCGCATCAGGCCGCCCTCGATGGTGACGAGGTTGCAGCGGACGGCCCAATCGTCGGGCCCGAGCTCGATGCCGCTGGCGGCGGCCTCCAGCGGGGCGCGGCCGGTGAAGTGTTCCAGGGGGTTATAGCCCAGCAGGCTGAGGTTGGCCACGTCGGAGCCGGCGGGGAGGGCAGGGGGGGTATGGTTGGCGCGGCCCACCACGCCGGCGGCCGCCACGGCATCCATCGCCGGCAGCCCGGCCGCCTCCAGCGGCGTCTTGCCGCCCAGGCAGTCTTGCGGCTCGTCGGCCGATCCGTCGGGAATGATGAGGACGAATCTCATAAGGATGAAGGATCAAGGATGAAGGATCAAGGACCAGGCTGAAAGGGTTTTATCCTTTATCCTTCATCCTTAATCCTTAGTTGGGCAGCGCCACTTAGCGTGATGATAGCATGGACAAGTGCTGTTGTGTACTGGCTTTAGGAGCGGGCCGCGGAATTGCGGTTCCCATGGGGGCAAAAAAAGACGATCCTCCGCGTGTGTA
>JBKQVT010000134.1:0-11931 GCA_052139835.1 Thermoguttaceae bacterium | reverse complement strand
TTCGCGGGCTGGAGACCCAGAAGCCGAACCGCGCCACGGACCTGATCGCGGATTTCATGATCGCCGCCAACGGCGTGACCGCCCGCTACCTCGCGTCGCGGAAGTTCCCTTCCCTGCGGCGCGTGGTTCGCACGCCGAAGCGCTGGGACGGGATCGTCGCGCTGGCCCGGCAGCACGGCTTCAAGCTCCCCGACGAGCCGGACCCGAAACCGTTGGAGGAGTTCCTGGTGAAGCAAAAGGCGGCCGATCCGCTGCGGTTTCCCGACCTTTCGCTGTCGGTCGTCAAGCTGATGGGAGCGGGCGAGTACGTGGCGGATTGTCCGGGAGACGCGGCGCCGCCGGGGCACTTCGCGTTGGCGGTCGGTGACTACACCCACTCGACGGCCCCCAATCGCCGTTATCCGGACATTATTACCCAGCGGCTGCTGAAGGCCGCGATGGCCGCTCAGCCCGCCCCCTACGGCAAGGACGACCTGGAGGCGCTGGCGAAGCATTGCACGGAGGAGGAGGATGCCGCCAAGAAGGTGGAACGGCAGGTGGGCAAGTCGGCAGCGGCGCTGCTGCTGGAGTCGAGGATCGGGGAGCGCTTCGACGCGATCGTCACGGGGGCGGCCGCCAAGGGCACCTGGGTCCGCCTTCTCGATCCTCCCGTCGAGGGCAGGCTGGTGCAGGGCGCCGAGGGCGTCGACGTGGGCAGCAGGGTTCGCGTGCAGTTGCTGCGCACGGACGTGGAGCAGGGATTTGTCGACTTCAAGAGAGCGGAGTGACGTGGAATCCGGTAACGAGGGATTGGCGACCGCAGGCAAGACGATGAACAAGGCCTTCGTGCGAGAACCCGATCAAACCGCCGACTACTGCCCGCGCTGCGGCGCCAAGGGGGAGCCGGTGGGGACGAAGACCCTGGTGGCCCACCTGAGTGCCCAACAGCGCGGCCGGCTTGCCGACACGGCCAACTTCTGCCCCTCGCCGCCCTGCCCGGTGGCCTACTTCGACGGCTTCGAACGGATGATCCTGGCGGCTGATCTCCAGCGGCCCGTCTATCCCAAGGACCCGGCCGCCCCGATCTGCGCCTGTTTCGGTCTGACAAGGGCCGACATCGACGAGGACGTTCGGGAGGGCGTCGTGACCCGGACCAAGGCGGCGCTGGAGAAGGCGGCGTCGCCGGCGGCCCGCTGCTGGGAAACGGCCGCCAACGGGCATTCGTGCGTGGCCTACGTGCAGCAGTATTACATGCAGTGTCGCGGCAGCAAGAAGGGGTAGGATATCGGCTATCGCAAGGGATAGACGCCGTGGTATGATGATACCGTAAACTTGATACGGACCACCCCTGGCGCCCGGCCCGTGGCGTCGGGCAACGCAAGAGGATTACCCATGCCGGTTCCATTACATCCCATCGCGCAAGCCGCCGCATTCCTGGCCAGCGGGCCGGGAACCCCCAAGCAGAAGCTCGTCCTGGGCGGCAAACTGATCTGGGCGGCGAAGACCTACCCCGAAGCGTGGACGCCGGAGTTGCTGGAGAGGGCCAACGGCATCTATCGGGGGCTCCTGACAGGCGGCACCGTGAAAAGGACGGTAGCGGAGATGGACGACAGCGTCGCCGACAAACGGCTGAAGCAAATCGCCAAGGACACGGCGGAACTGGCGGCGGAAATGGCGGTGGAAATCCAACAGGCCAGGGGCCGGGCACGTCCGCGCAGGTGATCCGCCGCTTTCGTCGGCCACTGGCTGGGGGGCCGCCGCGCCGGGCCCCGCTGCCGGACGACCCCCTTGCGTAACAGCACCTTGACCCGTATACTTGCAACCATCGGACGGCGGCCGGTCGGCAATCGTAAGCCCCCGCGACGCCCGTTCAGGTCATCGCTACGGGAAACGCACACATGGCAGAAGGCACGATCAAGAAGGTGACAAACAAGGGCTTCGGGTTCATCCAGACGGGGAGCGACACGGACCTGTTCTTCCACTCGTCGAGCGTACAAGGCGTCAGTTTCGCGGAACTGCGTGAAGGCCAGAAGGTGTCGTACACCGAAGGCCAGGGTCCGAAGGGCCCGCGTGCCGAGAACGTCAAGCCGCTCTAGTTCCGCCGCGACCGGCCGGAGATCGCCGGCCACACGGTCTCGGCCCCGGCACTGCCCGACGACGATTTCGAGACGGCCGCTGGCTTGGGGTCCGGCCAACGCAAGTTGACAGGTTTCGTGCCACGGCTGACACCGCCGTGGCACCTGTCAATTTCAACTTGCCGGACGGCTCGGGCTGTTCACGGCCCGTGGCCCTCTTCCTCCTGCGAAGCACAGCGGACGCACTGTGCCGCATAAGGGATGGCCTCCAGGCGGGACTTGGGGATTTGCCCGCCGCACTCCTCGCAACGGCCATAGCTGCCGTCTTCGATCCGCCCGATGGCCGCCTCGACCTGGTCGAGGGCGTCCTTCTCGCTTCCCAGCAGGCTCAGCGTGAGTTCCTGGTCGAAGTTGCCGCTGCCGAGTTCCGCCATGTGGTTCGGCATGCTGGTGGTCTTGCTGTGGTCCTTGTTCAGGGCGTCATCTTCCATCCGGGTCATGTCACCCTGGAGTCTCGCGCGCAGGGCGAGGAGTCGCTGCCGATAAGGCGTAAGGTCGGTCATTTCGTGGAGCCTGCAAGAGGGGTCCCTGCTGCCGGAACCGCGCGTCCCGGCGTCGCTGGTCACCGCCAGTTCCAGAACCAGTACCCGTAGTCGTCGATCAACTGGAAGTTGGGGCTATCCGGCGGAATCTCCAGCTCGACCAGCGGCAAGTTGATCTCGTACTTCCCCTTGCGGGCCTTGCAGAAGATGCCGTCGAAGTCGTCGCCGATGTCCTTGGCCGGGTCCAGCAACTCAACCGCGGTGCAACGGTATTCCGCCTCCTCAAGCGCGGTCCTCGGCTCGGGGTAGGTTGCGGTGAACGGCAGCGACAATCTCACCGTCAGGTACTTGTAGTACCGGGAGAGGGTTTCCTCGTTGACGCCGGGCAAATGTTCCCCCAAGGGCCAGAGGGCCTCCAGGATACGCTCCCTTCGGTCATGTTCCGGGCGGGATTCGGCAACGACTGTCAGGCCGTGCCGAGGGACGTCAGCGATAGCGGCTAACGGATTCATCGTGTCACCTCCGTGAGTAAGGACATAAAAGCTCTATCAAAATGAGCCGCAGGATGCCGGCATGGCGCTGCTTTTCTTATACGCATGAAAAACCTTCCGTGGCCGGATTTCCACAGAAAACAAAAAAGCCGACATGGCGGAGCACCCGAAGGCGTTCGGCCACGTCGGCTTACTCGGCAACGAGCCCCCCGGCAGAACCGGGTTGCTCTCCATCTAGTCATCCGGCGACTTCTGTCCAATGTACAGCATGGAGCGGGGAGCACAAGAGCACTTCCCCTGGCGGAATTCGGATGCCAGCACTGCCAGCGGACGCCGTTGGCGACCCGGTTTCGACCGCCCAGCGCGGGCGGGGTCCGGATGTGCCGGCTGTGCGGCGGCTAACGGATTTTTTGGTCCGTGCGGACGGGCTTTGCCGACTGTTCCGGCGCGGCGGTGCGCAAGCCCGCTAGGCCCCACCCTTTCCCTCATGGCGATCCAAAAAAGCGGCCGATCCGTAACAACGAGAACTGCCCGAACGGATTGGGCAGGCGCGCTTCCCACGCCGACTTCCCTCACGGACGAACGATGGATCGCCTCAGAAGTCTTCGGTCGCCGCGGCTGCTGCTGCCGCTTGCCGGTGTCATCTTGGCCTGCCTCCCGTTGCTGGTCTTTCGCCCGGCTGGTCAACAAGGGGATCGTGCGGCGGTGGGCCTGGCCCAGCCGACGGATCAAATGGTGGGCCATGCCCACCCGACGCCTGCAGCCACCACTCCCGGCACGGGCGCCGCGCTGGCCGAGGGACGGCCCGCCGTCCTTGGAAAGACCTTGCCCGAAACAGCCAAGCCGCTGAAGCCGGCCCTGGCGGCGGGCGACCCGGCCGTGCTGGCCGCGGCCTTTCCTTGCATGCCGGCCAGCGCGGAGCCGGCGGCTGCGGGCAACGGACCGGAACTCCCGGCGCCGGGTCTGCCGGTGGCGGGCAGCCGGCCGGCCGCTGCCGCGCCGGCGCCGGCCACTCCACCGGGTCCTCTGCGGGCCTTGTCGCACCCGAGGGCCTCGCTGCTGTTGCCCCCGGAGGCGGCCACCACGCGGAGCGAACAACTGGAGCGGACCGCCCGGCAGGCCGACCAGCAGGTCCGCCACGGCTTCGAGATGGCCAATCGCCGGGCCTACTACGCCGCGCGGGCCGAGTTCATCGCCGCCCTGCGGCTGGTGGCCCAAGGCCTCGACGTCGAACGCCACACGATCAACCACAGCCGGTCGCTCAGCGCGGGCCTGACGGCCTTGAAGGAGGCGGGCGATTTCCTCCCCGCCGGCGGGAAGCTGGAGGCCGACCTCGATCTGCCCGCCATCATCGCCAGCCACCGCACCCCCGTGCTGAAGAACACCGCGGCCGAGAACCTCGTCCCCATGCTGGCGCTGAAGGCCTACTTCACCTTCGCCCAGGAGCAGCTCAGCGCGGCGGCGGGCCATGAAGTGGCGGGCTCGATGGCCCTCTATGCCCTGGGCAAACTGCACGCCACCGTGGCCAGGCAGCGGAGCCTCGACTTGCCGGCCGCCGCGCCCAAGGCGGTCGTCTTCTACCAGGCCTCGCTGCTGGTCTGCCCGCGAAATTACCTGGCGGCCAACGACCTGGGCGTGGTGCTGGCCGAGAGTGGCTACTACAGCGAGGCCCGCTCGGCCCTGGAGCACAGCATCCGCATTTCGTGGCAGTCGGCCAACCTGGGCAACCTGGCGGTGGTCTATGGTCAACTGGGGCAGCCGCGGTTGGCCCAACAGGCCCGGCAACAAGCGGAAGCCGTCCGCCGGGCCGAGGTCCAGCGGCTGCGGGCGCGGCAGATTTCGGCCGGCGGCGCGGTGCAGTGGGTCGATCCGCGCGTGCTGGCCGAGACGGGCGTGGAGACCCCCGATCCGCCCGCCCCGGCCCCGGCCAAGAAATCGCTCAGCGGCGTCCTCCCGCGGCCAGCCGGCGAGGCCTGCGAGATCCGCTTGTGCCAGGCCCTTGGCCCGGCCGCTCCTTACGACATTTGCGGCGTCGATTGTGCCGCGTCGGGCTGCTACGGCAACGGCTGCTGGCGGGGCTGGGAAGCCGCCCGCTTCATCCAGTGGCAGCAGTACGCACAGGGCGAATACGTCGGGCCCTGCCGGCTGGCCCACGTGCGGCAATATCGGCTCCGGGTGGACGACCAACTGGACCTGATCTACCGCATCACCCGCGACGAGATGCCCACGCCCTACCGGCTGAACGTGGGCGACGAGATCCGCGTGGAATCGTTCAACGATTCGGAACTCGACCGCAACCTGCTTATCCAGCCCGACGGCACGATCACGCTGCGGCTGCTGGGCCAGGTCCATGCCAACGGCTGCACCGTGGCCCAGCTCACCGCCACCCTGGACGAACTGTATAAGAAATACTACAAGGTCCCGGCCATCACGGTGACGCCGCTGAAGGTCAACACCCAACTGGACGACCTCCGCAACTCGATCGACCGCCGGGCGGGCATCGGCGGCCAGAGCCAGATGGTTCGCGTCACGCCGGAGGGGCTGATTTCGCTCCCCGCCCTCGGCGCCATCCCCGCCCAGGGATTGACCCTGCAAGAACTGCAACAGGAGGTCAACGAGCGTTACCGGGAGAAGATCGAGGGCATGGAAGTGATTCCCGTGCTCACGCAGCGGGCATCGCGCTACTGCTATGTGATGGGCGAAGTGAATGTGCCGGGACGCTTCGAGATGGTCGGCCCGACCACGGTCTTGCAGGCCATGAGCATGGCGGGGAGTTGGAAGGTCGGGGCCAACTTGCGGCAGATCGTCATCTTCCGCCGCGGCGACGACTGGCGGCTGCTGGCCGCCATGGTCAACCTCGACGCCGCCCTGCACGGCAAGCAGCCCTGCCCGGCGGGCGAGCTCTGGCTCTCCGATTCCGACGTGATTATCGTGCCCAAGTCGGCGATCCTGGTGGCCGACGACTTCATCAACCTGGTCTTCACCCGCGGCATCTACGGGATCTTCCCCGTCACCGGCTATGTTAATTTGTTCAGTGCCAGCACGCTGCCCACCGGGGGGTAGTGCAACAGAAGTTAGGAGTTAGAAGTTAGAATTGGGGAATGCCAGGCCATCAATGCTCCTAACTTCTAACTCCTAACTTCTCTCCCACCACCGGCCGCCGCATCAGACACGACCAGGCCGGATAGCCGCCCTTCAGGCGCAGACTAGCCAGCCGGCACGCCCGCAACTGCACGACCTCGAACAGGCGCCCCAACTCGCGGTGGATCTGCTTCTGGCTGACCGGGGGCGGGCCGTCGGACGAGGGCTCGTGCTTGCGGGCGGCCACGGTGAAGTAATAGGAACCCGGCCGCGTCACCCGCCACAAGAGGTCGACGAACTGCTCCAGGTCGGTCTGCCGGATGAAGTGGTAGAGGCCGACGTCGAAGATCAGTTCGAATTGCCCGGCCGTCTGGCCGAACTCGAAGGCGTCGGCCAGCACCAGCCGCAACAGGGCGTCTTGCTGCTCGGCCCGCGCGCGGGCCCGCTCGATGGCGATGGGCGAGCTGTCCACGGCGGTCATTTCGAAGCCGTGGGCGGCCAGATAGATGGCGTCGGCCCCGGTGCCGCAGCCCAATTCGAGGGTCCGCGCCGGCCGCAGGGTCTTCTCTTCCACCAGCCGGACCAGTTCGGCGGTTGGCAGGCCTGTCTCCCATGGGGGGGTGCCGAGGCGGTAGATCGCCTCCCAGTCCACGTGCTTCGCCGGCAGACGTTCTCGCAACTGGCTCATGATGGTGCTCGTTTCCGCGGTTGCCCCGAAGTGGCCGCTTCCTCCAGTCTCCGCTTTAGCGGGCGAATGTGCAAGTGGGCGTGAGGCGGCGGGGAAAAGGCAGCGGGGGTGTCGTCCCCCCAAGCCCACCGGCCGCGCCCGGTGGGAAAAGATGGGCCAACGGCGCGGTCGCCGCTCCCGTTCCCACCGGGCGCAGCCGGTGGGCGTGGGGACGGAGAAGGAGAGTCGTTCGCAGAACTCCTACGACCGCAACTCCGCCCCGTGGGCGGCCTTGCAGGCGGCCACGATCCGCTCGCAGACGGCGTCGGCCTCGCCGGCGGTCAACGTCCCTTGCTTCGAGCGCAAGGAGATGCTCAGCAACAGGCTCTTCTTGCCGGGCGGGAGCCGCTGCGGGTCGCGATACGTCTGACGATAGTCGAGGCTTTCCAGGTCCGGGCCGCCGTGCTGCCGGACCGTGGCCGCCACGTCGGCCCAGCGGACCGCTTCATCGACCACCAGGTTCAAGTCGCGGGCGATGGCCGGATAAGGCCGCTGCGGCATGTAGCGCGGCGCCAGATTGGCCGCCTCGACCAGGAGCGAGAGCTTCACTTCGGCCACGGTGGCCGGTCCACGGAGATCGAACTGCTTGAGTGCCTCGGGCCGCACCTGACCGACGTAGCCGAGCACCGCGCCCCCAAGCCGCAGCCGGCAGGCGGCGCCGGGGTCCAAGAGCGGCTCGTCGGCGGCCTCGGCCTCCAAAGCCGCACTCGCTTTCAACGCGCCCACGAGTTTCTCGATCACTCCCTTCAGCGCCAGGTAGTCGCGCTGGTTACTGATGATGCCCAGCATACGCTCCTCGCCGGGCAAGGCGTCGCCCTGAGGCAAGTAAATCTTGGCGATCTCGAACAACTCGACCTCAGCGTTGCCCAGGGCCTCATTGGTCGCCCAGGCCATCAGCAGGCTGGGAACCAGGCTCACCCGCAGCGTGTCGGCCCCGCGGAGCACCGGCATCAGGCTCCGCAACGGCTCGGCATCAGTCCAGGGGCTGAAGACCGCGGCAATGGGCCGCTCGACGACGCTCAGGGTCATCGCCTCGTCCACGCCCGCCGCGACCAGCACCTGGCGGACCTTCTCCAGGACGCGGTCCTCGCGGCTGCGGGCACTCGGGGCCATGGGCACGCCCACGTCTTCGGGAATCTTCTCGTAGCCGTCGACGCGGGCGACTTCCTCGACCAGGTCGATCTCCCGCGACAGGTCGCGGCGCCAACTGGGCGGCACGACGGTGATCGAGGTGGCCGGCAGTCGCGCGGCGGCGCCGGTCGGCGGCGTCTCGACGTTGCCCAGGGCGGTGAGGATTTGCCGCACCCGCGCCGGCGCCACGTCAATGCCGAGGATGCGTTTGAGCGCGGAGAAACGCAGGATGATGGGCGGCCGCGGCGGCCCACGGCGGCCCACGTCGGCCACCCCGCCGGCCAACTCGCCGCCGGCCAGCTCGAGAATCAACTCGCAGCAGCGGCGGCTGGCCCAGTCGATCCCCTCCGGGTCCAGCGGCCGCTCGAAACGATAGGACGACTCGCTATGGAGGTTCAGCCGCCGGGCGGTGTTGCGGGTGGCGAGGGGGTCGAATTCGGCCGATTCCACCAGCACGGCGGTGGTGGCCGGCGTGACCTCCGTGGCTGCCCCGCCCATCACGCCGGCGATGGCTACCGCGTCCCGCGCGTCGGCGATGACGCACATCCCCGGCTCCAGGGCGTAGGTCTTGTGGTCGATGGCCTCGATCGTCTCGCCGGGGCGCGGACCGCGGACGATGATCTCCGGCCCGCGGAGCTTGTCGTAGTCGAAGGTGTGCAGCGGCTGGCCGCACTCCATGAGCACGTAGTTGGAGATGTCCACGACGTTGTTGACCGCCGCCAGGCCCACGGTCGCCAGCCGGTCGACGAGCCACCGCGGGCTGTCCTTGACCGTGATGCCGCGGACCACGCGGGCCGTGTAACGGGGGCACAATGGCGGGCAGTCGATCCGCACGCGAACTAACTGGCCCACTGGCGTGGCCCCTTCCGGCGGCCGGGCGGCCGGGGCCTTCACCGGCTGGTCGGTCAAGACCGCGATCTCCCGCGCCACCCCGAGATGGCCCAGGCAATCCGGCCGATTGCTGGTCACCTCCAGGTCGATGGCCAGGTCGTCGCCTACCGCCGCGCTGGATTCGTGGTTCAGCCCGGCCATCATCAGCCGCCGCACGATCTCCTCGGCCGGCAGGGCCAGGGTCAGGTATTGCGCCAGCCAGTTCCAGGAGACGATCATGGAGGTTGGGAGTTAGGAGTTGGGAGTTAGGAGTTAGAAGGTAGGAGTTAGAAGGTAGGAGTTAGAATCCTGGGACGGCGGGATTCACATGTCCTAGATTCTAACTCCTACCTTCTAACTCCTGGCTCCTAAATTCTTCTTCAAAATTGGTGCAGGAAGCGGACGTCGTTCTTGTAAAACTCGCGGATGTCGCCGACGTGGTGCCGCCGGGCACAAACGCGCTCGATCCCCAGGCCGAACGCCAGGCCGGAGACCTCCTCCGGATCGTAGCCCACCGCGCTGAGGACGGCTGGATCGACCATCCCCGCCCCGCCCATCTCGATCCAGTCGCCGTGCCAGCTCATGTCGACCTCGACGCTGGGCTCGGTGAAGGGGAAGAAGGAAGGGCGGAAGCGAATGTGGACGTCGTCCTGAAAGAAGCTGCGGGCGAAGAGCCGCAAGATGCTCTTCAGGTCGGCCATCGTCACCCGGCGATCGACCAGCAGGCCCTCGATCTGGTGGAACATGGGGTAATGGGTGGCGTCGGCCGTGTCGGGGCGATAGACGCGGCCCAGCGAAATGATCCGCACCGGCGCCGGGGTCGATTCCATCACGCGGATCTGCACGGTGCTCGTTTGGCTCCGCAACAGCCAGCCGGGGGCGGCGGCGTTGGCGCTGGCCAGGTAGAAATTTTCCAGCGGGTCGCGGGCCGGGTGCTCCGGCGGGATGTTGAGGGCCTCGAAGTTGTGCCAATGGTCTTCCACTTCCGGCCCCTCGGCCACGGTGAACCCCAGCCGGCCCATGATGTCCTTCAGCTCCTCGATCGTCTGCGTGATGGGGTGCAGGTGGCCGAGGCGCCAGCGCCGTCCCGGCACGGTGGGATCGAAGGCGGCGGCCGTGGCCGTGGCGGTTTGCCGCGCCGCGAGGCGCCCGCGGGCCTCCTCCAGCGCGGCCTCGATCTGCTGCTTGACGGCGTTGAAGCGCAGCCCGGCGGCTGGCTTTTCGGCCTTTTCCACGGCGCCGAGTCCCTTTTGCACGGCCTTCAGCCGGCCACTCTTGGCGCCGAGGAACTGGATCCGCGCCGCCTCGACGGCCTCGGCGTCGCCGGCCGCCGCAAGGGCGGCGGTCGCCTCCCGGACCAAATCGTCAAGTTCTTTGAGAAATTCGGCCAGCGCCATGTCCTAAGTCGTTCCCCCTCCTCGGATGGGGCAGGGGTTAGGGGTGCGGGGTGGCAGGCAACGCAGCGGCCATCCCGTCGCGGCCCCATAATGTAACAGCGCTGCCGCCGGCCGTCCAGCCGGAGCGACGGGGGCAAGAAACGAGGAAGCCGCTTCAAGACGGTTTGCGCGGGAGCTGCGCCGAGCGAACTGGTAAGTCGCCCTGGTCTTGAAACGGCTTCCTATAGGAACAATGCAACGACCCGGGGCGCTAGTTGCTGGCCGGGGGCTGTTGCTTCTGACGCTCCGCTTGCCTCTTCTTGAAAGCAGCCTGGAGGCTCGCCTTCGTCACCACGCCGTTTTGCACGGCGCCTATCTTCGTGAGGTGTTGCCACATTTGGTCCACGGTCGGCTGTAGGACCAACGTGCCGCCCCCTGCCTTGGGCATATTGGGGCGATTCGGGCCACCCTGCCAGCCAGCGTGCCGGGTTCCGGTCGGGCCACCTTGCGGCCTCGCCGCCGGCCCACCAGGACGGTGCTGTCCCTGCCTCTTGAAAGCATCAGTCAGGCTCTGCATCGTCACGACGCCGTCCTTCACGGCGCCCATCTTCACGAAATGGTCCCAGGCCGCGGCCGGCACTTCGTCCTTGGTCAGCTTGCCGTTCTTCTTCTTGTCCCACTGCTGGAACATTACAGAAAGGCCGGGCCGATGCTGACCGCCGGGCTGACCGGCCTTCGGGCCGCCCGGACCACCCTGCGGCTTCGCCGCCGGGCCCCCAGGACGGTGTTGTCCCTGCAGCTTCTTGATGGCCTCGCCCAGGCTCTGCATGGTCACCACGCCGTTCTTCACGGCGCCGATTTTCACCAGACGCTGCCAAGCCTGATCCGGCACTTCGTCCTTGGTGATCTTGCCGTTCTTCTTCTTGTCGAAATGCTGAAAAATTTCGGTAATGCTGTGATGCGGCGGGCCGGCCTGCGGGCCGCCCGGACGGCCAGTCACGTCGGGACCTGCCTTCGGGCCGGGCTGGGCCCAAGGCTTCCCGAATTGCTGGCCAGGCTTTGGGCCGAATGGCGGAAAGCCCGGAGGACCGAACTTCGGCCCCTTGCCTCCCATGCCGTAACCGGGGAAGCCGGGATGCCCGCAAGGACCGAACTTCTGATTGCCCTTTTGGCCGTGGTGGCCGCAAGGCCCCATGCCGTGGCCGCCCTTGAAACCCTTATGACCGCAGGGGCCGCCCTTGTGATGGCCGTGATGGCCGTAGCCGCCCTCGCCGTGGCCCTTGAAGCCCTTGTGACCGCAGGGGCCGCCCTTGTGATGGCCGTGGTGGCCGTAGCCGCCCTCGCCCTCGCCCTCGCCCTTGAAGCCCTTGTGGCCATGATGGCCGTGGTGGCCGTAGCCGCCGTCGCCGTGGCCCTTGAAGCCCTTATGACCGCAGGGGCGGCCTTTGTGATGGCCGTGGTGGCCGTAGCCGCCCTCGCCCTCGCCCTTGAAGCCCTAGTGGCCATGATGGCCGTGGTGGCCGTAGCCGCCTTCGCCGTGGCCCTTGAAGCCCTTATGACCGCAGGGGCCGCCTTTGTGATGGCCGTGGTGGCCGTAGCCGCCCTCGCCGTGGCCCTTGAAGCCCTTATGACCGCAGGGGCCGCCTTTGTGATGGCCGT